>NZ_KI542857.1:2160-3380 GCF_000496155.1 Ferroplasma sp. Type II | reverse complement strand
TGGGCGGTGCCAGCCACTGGCAGCCAAAATGAACGGTTGTACCAGCATTATTGTTGAAGTGGATATGGAGAAAATAAATAGAAGGCTCAGGGACAAGTATCTGGATACATACACCAAAAATATTGATGAGGCGCTTAAAATCAAGGATGAGGCAATTAAATCCGGAAAGCCCACATCCATTGCTGTTCTTGGAAACGCGGCAACGGTTTATCAGGAATTGCAGGATAAGGGCATAATCCCTGATATTGTTTCAGATCAGACAGCTGCCCATGATATAAACCTTGGATATGTCCCTGAGGGCTACACTATAGATAATTTCCAGAGGTTCAGGGAAGAAAATCCCAATGAATTCAAGAAGAAGGTTTATGAAACAATAGTAAAGCAGGTAAAATCTATGCTTTATTTTCAGTCCAGGGGTGCTTCAGTCTTCGATTATGGAAATGATATAAGAACAAGGGCAAAGGAAGGTGGACTGGAAAATGCCTTTGATATTCTGGGATATGTGCCCGCATACATAAGGGATTTATTTGCCATTGGTTCAGGGCCATTCAGGTGGCTTGCACTTTCTGGTAATCCGGAGGATATAAGGAAAATTGATGATGCCATACTGAAAAATATAGATGATAAGCATCTTACGGACTGGATAAAACTGGCAGGAGAATACGTACATTTCCAGGGACTGCCAGCAAGGATATGCTACGCATCCTATGGAGAAAGGGAAAAAATAGGGCTGATGATAAATGACATGGTACGGAATGGAGAACTTGAGGCACCTGTTGCCATAGGTAGAGACCACCATGATACTGGATCAGTGGCATCTCCATACAGAGAAACAGAAGCCATGAAAGACGGAAGCGATGCAATAGCAGACTGGCCCATACTCAATGCACTGCTCAACGCTGTTTCCGGTGCCTCCTGGGTGTCCGTCCACCATGGAGGTGGAACAGGAATAGGCAATGCCATACATGCCGGTTTTGTTATAGTTGCTGATGGGACAGAGGATGCTGCTGAGAGAATAAAACGTGTACTGAATGCAGACCCGGGAATAGGAGTCATAAGGCATGCAGATGCGGGTTATGAATCATCCAGAGAGATAATAAAAAAAGGACCTAAATTCAAGAGCCCATATTTCAGCAAATAATATTTTTTATTCCAATTTTATATTTTTTGTTTCAGGAGGGTGTGGGACGTAATTATTTTTTACCCTTTTCCTGAATTGT
>NZ_KI542857.1:0-1078 GCF_000496155.1 Ferroplasma sp. Type II | reverse complement strand
CCATCATGGAAGAAAATCCATATGATGTTCCCCTGAACCGTGTAATTGTAACTTCAGCAGGGAATATTCCAACAGTTGCCCCTCCAAAGGAATTGAAAAGCTCCAGAAAAGATACAATTACTATAATGCCGGCAAGAAAATAGAAATGTGGAAGAATGAGGAATAATATAGCCATAAAAAGAAAACCGGTGATTTGAATTCCCTTTCTTCCAAATTTATCAACCTTTATCATAACAAAAATACCAAATATTATGCCTATTACAAGAAAGAATGAGGTTAGAAGTGCATTGTCAACATTTGTAACAAAATGGCCAAGTTTCAGTATGGTTGGAAGCGTCAGTGCAAGACCGTATGCAACTATATCATAGAGAAACCAGACCATTGCAGCTATGACTATATTCTTATAATATTTTTTAGAAAACATTTCAAGGAAACCTGTTTTTTCCTTTTTCTCTTCCCACATTTTTGATTCTGGCAGTGCAAATCTATACAGCTCTACAATTATTGCCGGTATTACTGCAAGTCCCAGCATTAAGCGCCAGCCTATATTTCCGAAGGGAAACATAAAAACTGCAACTATTGCACTGCTTATGGCTCCTATGCTGAAAAATACATTTACCAGAGCCAGGTAATATCCCCTCTTATTATCTGGGGTTACCTCAGCAATGTATGAACTGGCCACAGGATATTCTGCACCGATGACAACCCCCAGCAAAACCCGGGAAATGAAAAGCATATAAAAATTAACTGAAAATACAGAAATCATATCAAAAATAATGAAAAACAACAGGGTTGAAATATATACTCTGCGCCGACCTATAAGATCACTGATATACCCGACTAAAATGGTGCCTATAATTGCCCCTATTATTACCGATGCTATAAGTAGCCCATATTCTAGTGAATAATTACTGAGATGTATATAATTGGGTATTAAAAGCACGGCAAAGGCTATAACCGTTAGTTCATAACCATCCAGAAACATTCCAAAAGCTGACAGAACGACAATTTTATTTACACTGGCGCTTTTTTCCATTATTGCCTAAACATATCAAGGTAATTAAATTATCTAATCATA
>NZ_KI542856.1:2539-3967 GCF_000496155.1 Ferroplasma sp. Type II | reverse complement strand
TCCCTCCTCCAATTTCACCCACAAGGACAATCTGCTTTGTTTCTGGATCATCGTTAAATATTTTTATTATGTCAGAGAATGTTGTTCCAATTATTGGGTCTCCGCCTAGCCCTATGACTGTACTTTCACCAAATCCTGCATCCGTGACTGCCTTTACTATTTCATAGGTAAGCGTTCCACTTCTGGACGCTATAGCCACATTCCCTTTGCGGAATATGTTATTTGGCATGATTCCTATCTTTGCCTGTCCTGCTACTGTTATCCCCGGACTGTTTGGACCTATCATGAATACTCCCTTTCTCCTTGCTTCATGGTATAATTCCATTGTATCATGTACCGGCACATGTTCAGTGAGTATGTATATTAATTTTATGCCATTTTCTATTGCCTCCAGCGCTGCATCCTTCACAAAGGGAGCGGGTACAGAAATCATTGAAGCTTCAGGCTCAAATTTTAATGTGTCTGCAACATTGTTGTAAATATCCACGCCATTCACCTTTGTCCCTGCCTTCCCAGGGGATACTCCAGCCACAACATTGGTTCCAAATTTAATCATTTCTCCTGAATGGAATGCTCCCTGATGACCAGTCATGCCCTGGACTATTACCCTTGTTTCCTTATTTATTATAACCATTTTATTCAACCCCCTGTATTCTTGACAGTTCCTTAACTGCGTCTGTCATATTGGTGAATGCTTTTATGCCGCTTTCTAAAAGTATTTTCTGTCCCTCATCTTCGTGAACGCCACTGAGCCTCACAACAATTTGCTGCTTTATATCAAATTTCTCCTTTGATGAAACAATCCCGTTTGCCACTGTATCTGCCTTTGTCACACCACCAAATATATTTACAAATATAAGTTTGGGCCTTGCTCTCATAACAAATGAGAAAGCATCTTCCACTATCTCAATATTATCAGTTCCACCAAGATCCAGGAAATTTCTGGGTTTCAATTTATGCAGAGTCAATGAATCCATTGTAGCCATGGTTAATCCAGCACCATTCGCTATAACCCCTATGTCACCATCCATTTCTATAAATGTAAAGCTCTTGGATGCGGCCTCGTTTTCCAGTGGCGTTTTGTCCGGATCTGTTATCATATAATCCTTATGCCTGTATAATGCATTATCATCAATTATGACCTTGGAATCCCCGGCAATTATATTATTATCTGCATCTATCACAAGAGGATTTATCTCAGTAAGCAAAGCATCTTCTTCCACAAAGGCTTTGTAGAGGGATGAAAGAAGGTTGCTGAACTGCTTCTTGTTCTCTATGGGAAGATGGGAAAGTGCCTCCCTGGCGATATAGTCAGAATAACCCACCATGGGGTCTACGTGAATTTTATGAATATTCTCTTCTGGAACACTTTCAATTTCCATGCCACCATCTGCCGACAGTATAATTACAGGCTGTTTTGTTGCACGG
>NZ_KI542856.1:1116-2373 GCF_000496155.1 Ferroplasma sp. Type II | reverse complement strand
TGTTCTAACATTGCATTGTATAAATTATAGGATAAATCAAGAATATAATCTATCTTTTTGATNTGCTCTTTATTCGGGTATATTCTGAATTTATAAGCCCTCATGCCTTTTTGCCTCCTGTGAGTCTACATATTCTTTTAAAATATATTGTATAATAACTTAATAAACTATAAAATTTGCGCTTTCATCCCCTCCCTAACGAAAGGGAACTTCCCGCTTATATGTTAAAAGAGGTTGTAACATATTTCTTCAATAATATATTTAAATGGTGATTGACATTATGAATTTAATGATGTACAAAGAGTTCGGCAATAGTTCATTCAAAACTTCGGCTATAGGCATGGGGACTTACTACGATGTGAGATGGATATTCAAGACCTATTTGGGCATATACTCAGGCAAAGAACAGAAGGTTGATGCTATCAAATCAGGAATAGACAATGGAATTAACCTTATAGATACCGCAGAGCTCTACAGAACAGAAAAAATAATTGGTTCTGTGATAAAACAGTACAAAAGGGATGAACTATTTCTGGCAACGAAGGTTTTTCCAACACATCTATCACCAAAATCGCTGGAAAAGGCTCTTGACCGCAGCCTGAAAAGTCTTGACACCAATTATGTTGATTTGTATCAGATCCATTTTCCAAATCCCACAATAGACCTCAAAAAAACACTTAGAACCATGGAGAAGATGATAGATATGGGAAAAATGAAATACATAGGCCTGAGCAATTTTAATTTGAATCTCATAAAACGTGCACAGAATGCACTTTCAAAATATGAGATTACGTCTGTGCAGATAAACTATAACATTTTTCACAGGAAAAACCAGAGAGGTATTATAGATTATTGTGAAAAAAATCACATAGCTGTAATGGCATATTTTCCACTGGGACATGGAAAGGTCACCCAGCCACAATATAACAAATATTTTGACCATATCAGAAAAACAGTAGGTGATGTGCCGAATGCCAATATAGCTTTGGCCTATCTTGTAAGCAAACATCATAATGCGTTTCCCATACCAAGGGCGTCTAACAGGGAACATGTTATGCAGAATGTAAAATTTTCGGATTTGCTACTTAAGGATGAGGAAATGAAATACCTGGAAAATAGACTTTAATATTGCATTTAACTGTGGTAATTATATACAGTTAAAGAAATAGTTGTTTTTAATAGGATTTCCCGCTCAAAGTACTGGATTTTTGAACATTTATAGCGCATGTGATATATATAAGACACAGATGATATCTT
>NZ_KI542856.1:0-1066 GCF_000496155.1 Ferroplasma sp. Type II | reverse complement strand
ACTGGTTTATCAGGAATCAGTGAATAATTTATATTATTATTTTCATTAACAGTGAATATAGCATAGTATTTTCCTGTATTCTCCCTTTTTATTGTTAATCCCTTTATTTCTCCATTGATTTCTCTATGCTTGAACATTCTTATTTTTCCTATTTTTGATAATTTTAAATGTGTTTTATCTAATATTTCAAATCCAGATTGTGTATATGTAAATGATTTGTATACTTTCTTTGATTTAAATCTTGGAAAACCTGCTTTTATTTTTTTACCTTTTTCCTTTTCATTTATTCTTCTAAAGAAATTATCATATGCTTTGTCTAACCTATTTGCAACATCCTGAAGTACCTGTGAATATATATATTTATATTCAGGGAATTCATTTTTTAACTCTGGTAATTGATTCTGCTGGTATGTATAATTAACATTTATATTATAATAAAAATCCTTCTTTAATTCATATGCCATCTTTCTCTGTTCTAACATTGCATTGTATAAATTATGGGATAAATCAAGAATATAATCTATCTTTTTGATTTGCTCTTTATTCGGGTATATTCTGAATTTATAAGCCCTCATGCCTTTTTGCCTCCTGTGAGTCTACATATTCTTTTAAAATATATTGTATAATAACTTAATAAACTATAAAATTTGCGCTTTCATCCCCTCCCTAACGAAAGGGAACTTCCCGCTTATATGTTAAAAGAGGTTGTAACATATTTCTTCAATAATATATTTAAATGGTGATTGACATTATGAATTTAATGATGTACAAAGAGTTCGGCAATAGTTCATTCAAAACTTCGGCTATAGGCATGGGGACTTACTACGATGTGAGATGGATATTCAAGACCTATTTGGGCATATACTCAGGCAAAGAACAGAAGGTTGATGCTATCAAATCAGGAATAGACAATGGAATTAACCTTATAGATACCGCAGAGCTCTACAGAACAGAAAAAATAATTGGTTCTGTGATAAAACAGTACAAAAGGGATGAACTATTTCTGGCAACGAAGGTTTTTCCAACACATCTATCACCAAAATCGGTGGAAAAGGCTCTTGACCGT
>NZ_KI542855.1:2129-3864 GCF_000496155.1 Ferroplasma sp. Type II | reverse complement strand
TCATATAATTTTTCCATTCTGATATTAGTGTGTGAGTCGAGAAATCCGTATATAGATGACACAACCTCTTCTAATGAAGCGTTTCCAGCCCTTTCGCCTATTCCATTTATTGTAAGTTGAGCTTCATTTGCCCCGGCCATCAGACCTGCAAGAGTGTTTGCTGTTGCTAAGCCAAAATCATTATGGCAATGGATGCTAATATTGGTACTGGTAAATTCTTTTATTTTATTAATAAAGTAATACATTGACATTGGATTCATGATGCCTATAGTATCTGGAAAATTGACAGTCTCAACCTTTATAGATGAAATAATATATTTAAGAAAATCCATATCGGTTCTTGTGGCATCTTCAGGGGAAAATATTACTGTAAGTCCGTGGCTTCTTGCGTAATCTATTGAATTTGTTATACTTTCAAAAACCTGATCCCTGGTTTTATTTAGTTTATACTTCATGTGAATGTCCGATGTTGCTATAAATAAATGTATTATTTTTGAATCGGATTCTATTACCTTATCTATATCGTTTTTATTGCATCTTGCAAGAGAACATATATTGTCCATATCGTAGTTTATATGTTTTATTGTCTTTAATTCCTCATCTGACACTGCCGGGAATCCTGCTTCTATTATGTCAACCCCGGCATCATACAGCATTTTTGCTATTGTATACTTTTGTTCCATGTTAAATGATACACCGGGTGTTTGCTCCCCATCTCTAAGTGTTGTGTCAAATATACTTATCTTTTTTCTGTCAGTTTCATAGCCTATTCTACTATACTCTCCCATGTTGAAAAAATCGCCATAGCTTCTACTACCATAAAAATACATCTCATTACCTCCAAAATTTTTAATGAAGATAACGTTTACTCAAGCAACAAAAAGAACACTTGCTCAATAAACATTATCGAATCCATCTGATAGGGTATTTACATAATGTTATATAAATATTTGTGGAGTAAAACCTTTAAGAATTGTGTGAAATAATATTATAATATATCAAAAATAATATAAGAAAACATGTAAAATAAAGCAAACTTAACAATAATTCCTGAAAATTGTGTTATTGTAGATGATTATCTGAATCGTTCAAATTCCAGTATAATTTTGATATTTCTCCCACATCCTTGCTACCGAATTCCATGTTTTTCGCAAGTTTCATCATTAGATTGTTCTGCTCTATAAGGTGCAGGCTTGACACGCCCAGATCTCTTGCCGATTCAAGTGCCATTTCTATTACATGCTGAGCAAGTTCCATTGAGAATGCTTCCCCAAACTCATCCTTTGACTGCCATTCCAGACGGAACATCTGGGTTATAGAATTTGCACCTCCCATAGAGAGCGCTTCTATAGCAATTTTTGGATCAATGCCTAGCTTCCTGATTAACACAGACATTTCGCCAAATATGTCAACCACTGCTGTGCCAACCATATTGCTAATCAACTTCATCATAGTGGCCTGATAATGAGTGCCGATATGCATGGGACTTCCCAAGATATGCAGGATTTCCAGAGATTTTATGTAAAGTTGTTCATCTCCACCCAGGAAAAGTGCAAGTTTCCCTTCATTTGCCTCTTGAGGTCCTCTCTCCAACTTGCATGAGAGGTAATTTGATTTATAATCTCCCAGAGATTCTAATATTTTCTTAAGTTCATTGAGGCTTATTGTAGTTGTATCCATGATTATGGATCCACCTTTGTAGGATTTAAGAATATCAATAACATTATTTCCTTCT
>NZ_KI542855.1:857-1809 GCF_000496155.1 Ferroplasma sp. Type II | reverse complement strand
CTGGTAAGGCCTTCCTGTATCCAGCTTGGAGAGCTGGGACTTGCTTACGCTGTTATCCATGGCCAGATCAGTCAGGTCCTTATGGTATATGGCTGACTGTACCATCATGAGTGCATGATCCAGGAGATCTATTTTCTTTGAATATTCATCTACGCCTGTAACAGCGGATATATTTTCACAGGGAACTTTGAGTATTTTTCTGATGTCATTTCTCATAGGCTATTAATTACATCATAGGATAAATATGACACCAGTCGGACAAACATTTAAGTATTAGAAACTGGATTGTTATAATATATCAAAAATAATATAAGAAAACATGTAAAATAAAGCAAACATAACAATAATTCCTGAAAATTGTGTTATTTTAGATGATTATCTGAATCGTTCAAATTCCAGTATAATTTTGATATTTCTCCCACGTCCTTGCTACCGAATTCCATGTTTTTCGCAAGTTTCATCATTAGATTGTTCTGCTCAATAAGGTGCAGGCTTGACACACCCAGATCTCTTGCCGATTCAAGTGCCATTTCTATTACATGCTGAGCTAGTTCCATTGAGAATGCTTCCCCAAACTCGTCCTTTGACTGCCATTCCAGGCGGAACATCTGGGTTATAGAATTTGCACCTCCCATAGAGAGTGCTTCTATGGCAATTTTTGGATCAATTCCTAGCTTCCTGATTAATACTGACATTTCGCCAAATATGTCAACCACTGCTGTGCCAATCATATTGCTAATCAACTTCATCATAGTGGCCTGATAATGAGTGCCAATATACATGGGACTGCCCAAAATATGCAGGATTTTCAGAGATTTTATGTAAAGTTGTTCATCTCCACCCAGAAACAGTGCAAGTTTCCCTTCATTTGCCTCTTGAGGTCCTCTCTCCAGCTTGCATGACATGTAATTTGATTTATAATCTCCCAGAGAATCCAATATTTTTTGAAGTT
>NZ_KI542855.1:0-807 GCF_000496155.1 Ferroplasma sp. Type II | reverse complement strand
AATCCAGCAATTCCGACTTTCATTTTTTATCCATTTCATCACTTTACATATACTTTATTAATTTAAATGGTGTTGCATAATTATTAAAACTCAATTTAATAATCAGCCTGATAAAAGAATGATACAATTCAGTGATGTTGATTTCAGGGATAATTAGGATAAGGAGATGAAAGGATGAATGGAATGGCATAGAGGAAATCAATTTATCTGTAAAGAGAAAGTATGGCGAAACATTAAAATAAAAAATATGAAACAGTGGAATGTGAAGGTTATCAAAGATTCAGATTATGCAATGTTATAAAGAATTATGGTGAAATGCATACATATGGGGAATTAAGAATGTTATAAAACATGGTCGATAAGTATAAAAGTTATAATATGAAGGAAATAAAACAGAAGAAGTTATGCAACAGACCACAAATTAAGCTTTTAATATTATGCCGTGAGCCGGGATTGAACCAGCGACCTCCAGATCTTCAGTCTGGCGCTCTCCCAACTGAGCTATCACGGCGACATAGCCATATTGTTAATCTTTATTAAAATGTTTTTATCGCATTTGTTATGGAACTCTAAATTTTTGGGTTAAGTTAAACAGTTGGATATCTATATGGTATCAAAATCCGATTGGATTATCTTGACCCTAGCGTTTATTTCAACACTCAAGTAATATTGTAATCTCACGGTTTTGTGTGTATCGTTGCATAGAAAACATAGTGTATAAATACTGGTGTATACTATACACCAGTAATGACATTCATACGGAAGATCAAAAAAGGGGACAAGGTCTATTATCAGGAGGTAGAGAAT
>NZ_KI542854.1:2850-4006 GCF_000496155.1 Ferroplasma sp. Type II | reverse complement strand
CATAGCTCATTATTGGCGTCAGTGCAGATATGCTTGTCATTCTTATAAATATTAAAATATTTCATGATAGAATTGTTCTGGCTTTATTCGATATGGTATTTGGCCAAACAATCTCAAGTCATTACATATATTGAAAAATATAATAATTAACTTTACAGTTTTTTCATCATTATTCTTTCTATGTTGTGATTCTTTCCCTTTTCTATTATTAATTCGGCGCGGTATCTTGTTTTAATAATATTTTCAGAATAGTTCTTTCCGTTTATATTATCCCATATGCTTGATGACAGTTCAATGGCCTCTTCCCGCGTCAATTCGGAGTATTTCCTGAAATAGGAGTCTTTTTCCCTGAAAGCTGTATCCATAAGCATGAAAAATCTCTCTATAAACCACTGCTTGATGTATTGCACATCTGCATCTATAAATATTGAAAAATCAAGGAAATCTGAAACATAAATCTCATCCTGTCTTCCGAGGCTATTTACCTGCAGTATATTCAATCCTTCTATTATCAGTATATCTGGATCCACTATTTCCTGTTTCTCATTAAGTATGTCATATTTTAGATGGGAATAAACAGGTATTTCCGTATGGCTTATTCCTGATTTTATATCCACCAGAAAATTTATAAGTTCCTGGGTTTCATAGCTTTCCGGGAAACCTTTTCTTTCCATGAGATTCTCTTTTAGCAGCTTAGAATTCTTTTTAAGAAAATTATCGGTGGATACTATGTATATATTATAATCGGGATTAATTCTCTCCAGCAGTGTCTTCAAAAGCCTGGATGTTGTACTCTTTCCTACTGCAACGCTTCCCGTTACCCCTATTATAAATGGAACCTTCTTAGGGTTTATGCCAATGAAACTGTTCCTTTCTGTATAAAGATTCCTGTTATTGTTTATTGAAAGTTGAAGAAATCTGGTTATTGGAAAATAAAAATCACGAATTTGAGATGCTGTGATTTTATCGTTAAGCGCAAGTATCTTTCTTATATCATTTTTGGACAATGTAACATTAAGATTTCCCCTCCTTTTAGCCCATTCATCCCTATCAAACCTTAGATAAAGATTGGAACTTATTTTTCTGGAGGATAGACCTGTTCTATTCATATCCATAAATGTTTAAAGAGTATTTAAATTATTGATGAGAGGCAATT
>NZ_KI542854.1:0-1685 GCF_000496155.1 Ferroplasma sp. Type II | reverse complement strand
ATTTTTATAATTCCATTGGGTTGGTTTTCCAGTGATACCTCGTCGAACTCATAGCACCCTATTCCATTTTCACCATGAAAATCCTCGAGATAATGATGCCTAACAAGAGGTTTATATGATCCAGGGTATACTGGGCAACCCAGTTGAAGAAGATTGGTTATACCGGTAGTATTTCTGTATGTATTTTCCAGTGTTGAATTTCCTGAAGCTGCCACAATGAATTCAGGAAATATCCGGTATTTATTCAGGAGTATCATTGCAAATGCATCATCAATGCCTGTGTCCACATTGAGAATAAGTTTACCCATTTATGTTTATATTATGTTAATAAAAATAATTTGCTATTGCATATTATCGGGTATTTAGCAATTCACTAAGAATCCGTTTGATACAGATTGATTCTATTTAGGGAATTGAAATCAATTGCCACAGGTGGAGAAGAAAGTTCTAACATGGGCATTATTGGAAATATTATCAACACAGATATGGATATGAATATAATAATCTATATCTTGATAAGCTATATATATCTCCAAGATGCCCCGATGCATTTACTGAATGTTCCCCATGGGAACATTTTACGGATAATGATGCTCTTCTTGCAAAAGAACCAGCAGCGAAAATCATATCCTATGTAAAAGAGGTGGTATCCAATTGCCAATAAATGAGGAAATTGAAATTAGAAAAGAAAAACATAGACGCACATTAAATCTACTGAACCAGTATGCAACAGAGTTATCCAGAGAATTGGGGAATGTAACCTTTATATTGTTTGGATCATACGCCAGGGGAGATTTTAATTTGTGGAGCGATATAGATATAATAGTTATATCGGATAAATTTAAGAATATAAGATTTTTAGATCGCCCATATATTCTGCCTGAACTGTATGATGAAATCAATTATGCTGATATAATTTGTTGGGATTATATGGAAGCACAAAAAATGCTTTTAAAACCATCATGGAAAGAGGCGTTAAAAAATTCTATAACAATAAAAGATGACTATAAATTGATGTAATACAAAGTATAACAATCGAATATTGATTATGCTATTTTATTCAACAGAGTAGGTAGCCGGTAATTAAGATTTCAGCATTTGAGTGTTATCTTACCTACTGTCACAATTTTTGATTTTATATATGATATACAAAAATCTGAGCCCGCCGGGATTCGAACCCGGATTATAGGCTCCGGAGGCCTATATGATAATCCGTTACACCACGGGCCCCTAAGATTTATAACCTATATCCCTGAGAAGTTTCCTGCGTTTTTCTTTGTCCGAATCCTGTTCAACTCCTACTGGGGAATAGCCATCCGCGATCCCTATTATAGCATTTGTATTTTCTGTTTTTGCCAATATTACCTTAAGCGGATTTGCAGTGGCAGCAAAGATTGTTCCCACTTCCTGGCTCATTTTCAGTTGTGGTAATATGCTTATGGGAAAGGCATTTTTCAGGAGTATAATAAAAGTATGCCCGGCTGAAATTGCTTTTATATTGTTTATGCCATAATCTATTAATTCTTTGCTATTTCCTTCATAGCGGATTAATTTATCACCGGAAGCTTCAGAAAATACTATAGCATATTCACATGCCGGAATTATTGTTTTTATTATCTCATTTATATCTTCAACCGTCTTGATGAAATGGGAATAACCCAGTATAACATTCACGCCATCGGGTT
>NZ_KI542853.1:4097-5187 GCF_000496155.1 Ferroplasma sp. Type II | reverse complement strand
AGAATTACGGACATTTGGAACATCCTACGAAAAGTGCCGGCCTATTAAATCCAACCTGCGGTGACCAAATTAAATTGGACTTGATCATAAAGGATGGGCGAATTGAAGAGATTTGCTTTAGCGGGCAGGGATGTTCTATCAGTATGGCATCGGCATCCATGCTCACTGAAGCAGTTAAGGGAAAAACTGTTGATGAGGCACTGTCACTGGTATCAAATTTCAAGGCCTTCCTGGCAGGTGGAACCTCAGACGTTCCTTTAGGTGATTTAGAGGCACTGCATGGTGCATCACAATTTCCTAGTAGAGTGAAATGTGCCACATTAGCACATAATGTCTTGGAAAAAGCTATTGCCGATTCAACGCCTGAACAGTAGAACAAAAATCATCTCCCGAAGCATTTGAGAACGGAGTATAGGGTTATACCTACGAAGTTTAAGCATCAGACCTATGATAATTTCTAAAGATAGATGTTAACATGGTTAAGAGAAACCCCAATCTCACAGACCTCTGGCTATTTCATAAAGACCTGCAGCAAAGCCAACGATGGATTTCTTAAGATCATTAATCAATATTTTTTCATCATTCATGTGAGATTCCTCAAGGATTCCAGGGCCGTAATTAAGCGACGGAATTCCTGCCTGATGTGTGAATCTCATATCAAATGTTCCTGGAGAGAGAACTAATTCCGGTTCACTTCCAAGGGCTTCCCCAAGGCCTGTCCTGAAAAGACGGTAAAATTGATTTTCTGTATTCTCTATTATGCTATCAGTTATATAATGTTCATTGATCCTGACTTCATACCCAGAACTTTGTGCATAGTCCATAATTAAATCGTATAGTTTGTCTTTTTCCTCACTTAATTTTTCTTCCGGTATCAATCTTCGATAAATAGAAAATTCGCATTCATCCGCTATGGTGTTAGCCCATGTACCACATTTTAAATAACCTATTGCCAGACCAGGCTTTTTTGAACCGGGTGGAATTACATTGTATTTTGAAATCCTTGATTTCTCAATTTTCTTTCCATATTTATTTATAATGCTTATAAGCTCTATAGTACCTGCTATCGCATCCTTTCCGAGATATGCCA
>NZ_KI542853.1:0-3775 GCF_000496155.1 Ferroplasma sp. Type II | reverse complement strand
AGGAATTCTGTGGCGTCCTCAATCAATACATCAATATTTTTATTTAAATTTTCAATTATTGGATCCACATTATCGCCCTATAACTTTGGTTCAAATCTGCCATCAATAGCTGTCCAACCACCGTCAACAAAAATTACCGTGCCGTCTATAAATGATGCCGCAGGCGTGGTAAGGAATACAGCAGGTCCAGCTATCTCATCAACAGATGCCCACCTGTTTAACGCGCTTCTCTCACTATATGCTTTATACCATTCCGGATCATTTTTTATCTGCTGTGTCAGCGGTGTATCAACAACACCAGGCGCTATGGCATTTACACGTATATTGAACTTCCCAAGCTCACATGCCAGACCTCTGACAAGCTGTACTATGCCTGCTTTGGTCGCTGCATATGCTGATTGCCCCTCTTCAACCATCATACTTCTAATGGAGGATAAAACTACTATGCTTCCGTTAACTTTTTTATTCACCATAGATTTGGCAACTTCACGCATGGCGATAAAATTCCCCTTTAAATTGAGATCCAGTACCCTCTGGAATTCATCGTCAGTGTAATCTAAAAACTTCTTTCTGATATTTATACTGGGTGTGATAAATGCAGCATCTATTTTTCCGAAACTCTCCTCTGTTTTTCTCACAAGCTCTGCTACGCTATCGGTTATTCTAATGTCAACCTGCATTGATTCAACGTTTTCATACTTATCTTTTAAAATTTTACTCGTCTCAGATAATCTTTTTGAATCGTAATCAGACATCATAACATTCCCACCCATTCTGGCATAAAGGTCGGAAATTCCAAGGCCAATACCATTAGCAGCACCAATTACAAGTGCAGTTCTGCCATTTACAGTAAATACTTCATTTTCAAATGCCATTTTATAATACACCAGAAAAAATAATCTTAATTCTTATATATAGGTTTTTATTTTAACTGCTCTACATTAAATATAAATTATAATATAATTTATTATATATAAAAAAAATTTATATATAACCAAAACGTAAAACCTGCATGACAGTTTATGGCCTTACAAAACAAAGATGGCTTCAGGTTATTTCAGCTTATTCTGGATGGTTAATGGATGGCTATACAACTATAGCATATGCTCTTGTTGCAGTAACAATTTCAACAATTTTCTTTCCAAGCACCATTGGCATTTACGGTCTAGTTGCAACCTTCGGTGGGCTAGCTGTCGAAGAAATAGCCAGGCCTGTTGGATCAGTAGCGCTTGGCAATTTCCTTGGGGATAAAATAGGCAGGAAAAACATGTTAGTAATTACTATAATCGGATTTTCAGTATTTGCAGCCTCAAAAGGGCTTTTACCTTCTTATAAATCTATTGGCATTGTTGCACCCATACTTTTATATGTAATTTTATTCATAGAAGGAACTTTTGCCGGGGCAGAGTATGGTGGGGGAACAACATTATCAATGGAGGATGTCCCTGCAAAAAAAAGGGCACCAGTTGGGGCATTTGTGCAGAGTGGTTTTGGGACTGGATTTTTTATAGTTTCATTCGTTTTTGCTGCACTTTCTTCATATTATGGCAGGGCTGAATTTGCAGTAATCGGTTGGAGGGTTTTATTTTATACAACCATAATACCAGGGCTTTTAACACTTATAATACGTTACATTACATCTGAAACTCAGATCTTTGATGACATGAAGAAAAATAATGAAATATTAAGGGAACCTGTTGTGGGACTTTTCAAAAAAGGAGGAAAACCTCTGATCTTTGCTCTTATATTCACATCAGGCCTTCTGTTCATAAATACAGTAACATTCTCATTTTATCCAGCACTTCTTGCATTACTTAATCCAGGAATCAGTGACGCAAAAATAGGAACATACAATGCCCTTATAAATTTAGTTTCACTGTTTGGTGTGTGGATAGGTGGTATAACCGCACTGCTCATAGTTGGAAGAAAGAAAAGCATTTTAATTTATTCGCTGATTTTTATTATCATAACATATCCTATAGCATTTTTTGCATTTAAGGGCGGTGCCATAATAGACCTCATAGTTTTCAGTGTCCAGGCATTCTTTGAAGCCATGATATTTTCAACGCTTCCTGCATTTCTGGCTGAGTCGTTCAGCAAAACATTCAGGACTACAGGTGTGGGTTTTGCCTATAATGGTGGTGCCATATTCGGTGGCTTTGCCATCAGCATTGTGTTATTCTTCTCAACAATTATGCATAGCCTTTTCGCGGCATGGACCCTGTGGCTATTCCTGGCAGAATTGATTATGATGTTGGGGATTCTTGCATCGGCGGAAACATTCAGGTATGGAGGCCCGGATAAAATTGCCCAGTAAAATTTCAAGTATAACAGTTGACGGGTTTTCAATATGCGGTTACACCGATACAGAAATGAATTCAGGAATGACATTATTACTCTGTAAAAGACCAAACACTGCCGGCATATTCAAATCCGGTGGTGCACTGGCTACCCATGAAACGGATTTGCTTAAATCAACACACAGGAGCGATTATTCTATAGATGGCATTTTTCTTACTGGAAAAAGTGTGTTTGGTCTCGGCATAATATCAGGGATTTATGAATGGATGAAAAATAACATGAAGGAGCTAAAATTTGATGACAATTACATACCCATAGTTCCCGGGGCAGCCATATATGATCTCTCTGAGAATGACCAGATACCGGGCACTTCCTGGGCTATAAATGCATTAAAGTCCATCGGAAATGATATACCCATTGGTCCTTACTGGGGTGGTACAGGTGCCACTGTAAGTAAATATAAGGAAGACAGAAAAATAAAATCCGGTCAGGGTTACTACGAAATTTCCAGGGGAAATATAAAAGTAGGTGTGTTTGTAATATTGAACAGCTTTGGGGATGTATATAATTTTGATGGAAAAAATATCACTGGCAGTGAACTAAAATCCCTGAAAGAACTAAGTTATAGAATGGATAATGGTAATATTTGGCAAATTTTTACTGGAAAACTTGGTTTTAATACAACAATCGGAGCCGTGATCACAAATGCAATTATTAGCAACAGTGAGGCAAATTACATCGCCGAGTCCGCCAATTTTGGTTTTGCCTCAAGAATATGGCCATACAGCACCTCCCTGGATGGTGATACGGTATTTTGCGCCTCATCCAATAAATACGGTGAACCCGTATATACTATTGCGGAGATGGCAAGAATGGCTGCTGAAATATCCGTGCTTTCCATATTTGAATGATAAAATGCATTATTTTATGTTTATTTCTAATAACAAACCATTAATATTACTGTTGATTTATTGAAAAATATGGATATAATGGTATTGAATGGTGACGGTATAGGTCCAGAAATTATGGATGCAGGCACAAAAATTTTAAAAAAACTTAATGATAACTTTGGTGTAAATATTAATCCTGTGAAATACGACATTGGTGCCAGATCCCTTGATCAGGGCAAATATAAAATCGAAAACATACTTGAGGAGGCCAGAAAATACAGAGCAATATTGAAGGCTCCAATGGGGGATCCGAACCTTAGGAACACAGGGGGTACCGAAATAGCCCTTGACCTCATTCTTGCACTCAGATTTGACCTTGATCTTTATGCCAATGTAAGACCAGTAAGACTTTTACCAGGAGTTTCTTCACCCCTTATAGGATATAAAAGCATGGATTCCATTAATTATACCATAATCAGGGAAAATAGTGAGGGGCTTTACTCCAGCCATTTTGGGGGCCTTGTACTGCGTGATGAGGTTGCAATAGATAATCAAACTATAACAAGAAAAGGTACTGAAAGAAT
>NZ_KI542852.1:2050-3694 GCF_000496155.1 Ferroplasma sp. Type II | reverse complement strand
CCCACCGCGGACTGGTACTGCATCAACTCTTTCCGATATGTATTCTTCACTGGCATCGGCAATTGCGGCTCTTCGTGGGCCTTTGCACGGAGGTGCTGCCGAGGGTGCCTACCGTCAGTTTCTTGAAATTGGAACTCCTGACAAGGTTGATAAATGGTTCAGTGAGAATATTCTCAATGGAAAAAGAAGGCTCGTTGGTTTTGGGCACAGAGTTTACCGGACATATGACCCAAGGTTGAAGACATTCAAAAAATATGCCGATATTCTTTCAACTACGGAGGAACAGAAAAACATATTAGAAATTGCAAAAAAACTGGAAGAGAATGGAGTAAAAGCATTTGGTTCAAAGGGTATATACACAAATACCGATTTCTATTCAGGAATGGTTTTCAATGCCATAGGCTTTCCGGTTGACATGTTTACCACACTCTTTGGACTTTCCAGGATATCTGGAATACTGGCACACATAACAGAATACGTTGAAACCCAGGAGCGTTTAATTAGACCAAGGGCAATATACAGGGGCCCGGGCGAAAGGAAATATCCAGAATAATTTCATAATTTCTGGGTAAGGTCTGTTACATAGCCAAAGTCAAGAAGACCGAAATCCTCGGTTATTCCATATGCTCTAAACTTTTTTGATACATTTTTTAGCACCGGCGTGAAATGCTCATTATTTAAAAGTGATTCGGACACATCGGTTCCTGAGGAAAAAAAGCTCATTGCCGGTGTTATGAGTATTTTTTGTTCATTATTATATACAAAGGCAGGTATTTTAAAAACGCTTCCGATTTCATCCCTGAGAACCACGGAAGGATGTTCATGCCCTAATATTGTAAGCTTTCTAAAAGACATATCCCGGTCTCCGTGGTATATATAATAATTATCGGTTTCATAATAGTCATATATTTCAAGGCCATTGGATTTCAGTATTGTCATAAGATAATTGTCATGGTTCCCCTTTATGAATACCAGTTCGGTATCTTTTTTGTAGCGGTCTATGAAATGGTTAACATCATCCCATTCTTGCGGTAAGTTTCTGGAAAACTCCTGTTTAAAGTCACCATTGATAATAATTTTTGAGGGGGAGTACCGGTCAATTATTTGGTCTACCATTTTTTCCACATGATTTCTCTGCAGTTTAGGGAGAAATAGACCATGAAGATTCATCTCTTCCTCGAAACCAAGGTGCAGATCGGAAATAACAACTGCTGAGATGTCCTGCAGGTAAACGCAGTACAGATCCGATATAAAAACGTCCCTTATGATCTGAATATCTTTCAAGTTACCCAACTATTGAAAATCCCATAATAATCTTTACTGTTCTTTATTTTAATAAAATAATGGAAAACAAAGAATTCTATATATGTGCATTCTCTTTAACCTTCAGCAATTATCTCTTAAATGCCCCATGCATTTTCATTTTCATGGATTTTAAAAGGACAAATATTTAAGGCAAATTGCTATGACTTGCTATGGTATCCTCAAGGGTAAATGGTATAAATGAATCAGCCACTGTGAGCATGTCTAATAAGGCTGCGGAACTCAAGGAAGCAGGAAAGACAATATACAGTTTCGGAATTGGTGAACCTGATTTTACAACACCTGAAGAGATAATTGATTACGCATTTAAGGAAGCAAAGG
>NZ_KI542852.1:0-1300 GCF_000496155.1 Ferroplasma sp. Type II | reverse complement strand
AAAAGTTTATTCGGAAAAGTCGCTCAGGAAACTTTCCGATTTTATAATTGAAAACAACCTCTATTTAATATCAGACGAAATATATGAGGATTTAGTATACAAAGGCAAAATGTTTTCTCCAGGATCGATAGAGGAGATGAAGGAAAGAACTGTTACACTAAGCGGATTTTCTAAAAGCTATGCAATGACTGGATGGAGGATAGGATACATGGTCGCTCCAGTTGATGTAATAAAGGCAGCCAATAAGGTACAGCAACAAACACTCACATGTGCTCCATCTATCTCACAATATGGTGCAATGAAAGCCCTTGAGGATGAGGAAAGTGTAACAAAGATGAAGAAGGAGTTTGAGAAAAGAAGGAATCTGGCAGTTTCCCTCCTGAGAGAAATAAATGATCTCTCATTCTATGAACCCGAGGGCGCCTTTTACATATTCCCCAGTTATTCCATTGACCGCCCGGATGATGCAATATCCTTGGATTTGTTAGAGAAACAGAATGTAATAGTAACGCCAGGTAGCCCATTTGGCGCAGAAAAGCATTTCAGGATCTCCTATGCAACATCTGAGGATGTTATCAGAGAAGGCATAGGAAGAATAGGAAAATATTTCAATGGGCAATAGAAATAGAGAAATTCTGGCTATCCCTATTTTTGTTGATAAATTTAGCATCAACGGGAGAATGAACACAGTTATTCCCACATTTTTTAAGCTACCGAAAAATAGCTTTATAATAATTCAGTACTAATATAGGAACCACCAAAAATTTGACATATTTAACGCTTTCAGCTTCATTTTTTTTACATAATCACTCCTTATTCTGTAGAATATTGCGAAATTTTAGCTAATTAGCAGTAGAAATTAGAAATATGTTAAAGGGCAACGTTGTGTTGGAGTAAAGAATTCATACCATAGAATAATTTATGGTCACTATATTATTAAGTGAATGGTGTGTGAAAAGTGATAGTTTATAAACTTTATAAAGTAATAAATTAATAAAATTATAACAAATAAACACGAATGTCTGTGATAAAGGATGAAGAACAAAGGTACTCCTATAGAAATTTCTTCAGGTATTCTGTATATCGGGTTACAAGTCTGTCCGGGATGGGGCCAATTTTTATAATAGCAAGTTTTATCATGGCATCTGGTTACTTAAGTAGAGTATACCTTGGAATTATAGGAATATTGATTCTTATTGTAGGGATTTCCCTTGAGCCACTATTCGGATATGCAATAGATAGTTTCCAGAGAAAGAGTGTGCTGAAATTCTGTATATTTGCTACAATAATACTCCTTTCT
>NZ_KI542851.1:2511-3684 GCF_000496155.1 Ferroplasma sp. Type II | reverse complement strand
ACAGTTTGAGGAGCATATACTGGCAGTTGCAGGAATGGATATTATAAGACCGGATCTATTTGTGCCTTCCGGAATAGTGAATATTATAGGAACAGGGATTGAGACTAAGATATCTCCAATACTCCAGCTTGGCAACACAAATATTTACTGGTACCATAAAAATGAGGTAAGAAGGAAAAGAAAGATGGGGCATGTAAATGTTTATGGCGAATCATATGAGGAAGTAAGGAATAAAATAAAAGACATAATGGAAATACTTTATGGAGACAAAATAGAAGATTTTATTTAAAGCAATAGGACAGCCTTAACACCCTCAATTTTTTTAATCCTGTTAAGGATATCGCCAGTAACTGTATTTGTTGTGACAATGATTGCCCTGGGGTTGTCTATAAGGTCTGGGTCATCTGTGACAACCTGCCTCACCGAGATCCCTGCTTCCGCAAGTACATTCATTACACCTGCTATTATGCCAGGCCTGGCTGCATCAACGGGAATTATTTCAATTACACCGAATCCTATTTTTGAACCTGAATGCTCAAAATTTGAAATTGGCTCAAGATTGCTGAAAAAATCGAAGAGCTCATGATCGTTAATTATTTTTTGTACCATGTTCACAATGACCCTTCGGTCAACATTGAAGGCTCTTGCTATGGAATTTGGCTTTATTTCAATTGCGTCACAGAATAATTTTGGCTCGTCATACAGAATTTTTACCGATATACCTATTTTTATCATTTTCTGTACAACTCTCATTTCAGCTGGATAACCATCAAACACTTTGTTTATGTAGTCCCACATAGAGGTATAATGTAAATGTAGTATTTAATAATTTAATATAACCTATTAATAAAAATGATAAATTATTTTTTTATTTCATCATTGGGACGAGTATTTTTTCACTAAATTTATGAATTCCTCATGATTCCCCGGTTTGTGGACATTCAGATCTGAGTTTTTCATAGTGTTCATCACGAATTCCAGGGGAAATTGCATGGGTAAATGTGAAACAACAAATTTTGCCGCCTCTTCGGGTTTTTCCTTTAACAGTTTAATACCAAGGTTATATGCATCAACGAAATCTTTTTCATTGTTATATACTGTTGCGCCGCAGCTCCCAGGAATAACTACATTGTTTTTCTTAAAGTGCTCTTCAATGCTTATTCCAGCATTATC
>NZ_KI542851.1:0-1421 GCF_000496155.1 Ferroplasma sp. Type II | reverse complement strand
GTGAATAAAAATGATTACAGATATAAAATGCACACTGGTTATTGGGTCCGGGCCTATAGTTATAGGCCAGGCAGCGGAATTTGATTATTCTGGATCTCAGGCATGCCTTGCATTGAAGGAGGAGGGAATAAGGACTGTATTGCTTAACTCGAATCCTGCAACTATACAGACAGACCGTGAAATAGCTGACAGGATTTACATTGAGCCCGTAGACCCTGAAAGCGTCATAGAAATAATAAGAAAGGAAAAGATAGATTCCATACTACCTTCCACCGGTGGGCAGGTGGGGCTTAACCTGGTCATACTGTTAGACAAACTGGGAATTCTCTCATCATATGGAATAAAAGTGCTTGGTACACCCGTTCCTTCCATAGAAGTGGCTGAGGACAGAAAAAAATTCTTTAACCTGATGAAGAAGATAGGCGAACCCATAATAGAATCGTATACACTGACTAATTCCGATTACAAAAAATTAGTGCCTGAGATAAAAAAATATCCACTTATATTGCGTACAGGATTTTCGCTTGGAGGATCAGGAGGTGTCATAATAAACAATCAGAAGGAACTTTTTGATTACTGCAATGATTATTTTTCAGTGCGCAATGATACTGTAGAACTAGATGAATCCTTACTGGGCTTAAAGGAAATAGAATATGAGATGATGCGTGACAACAATGGAAACTGCATTTCCATATGCAACATGGAAAATCTTGATCCCATGGGGGTTCATACAGGTGAAAGCATAGTCACAACGCCTTCACTTACACTTAGCAACGACGATTACCAGAAATTAAGGACATCTGCCATTCATATTGTTAATGAGATAGGTGTTGTTGGATCATGCAACATACAGTTTGCCCTGGACCAGGAAAAAGATGAATATTATGTTGTTGAAGTAAATCCTCGAACATCACGTTCCTCAGCACTGGCGTCAAAGGCATCTGGGTATCCTATAGCAAGAATATCCACAAAAATAGCTATTGGTTATAATTTAAATGAAATAAGAAACCCGGTGACCAAAAACACATATGCTGCATTTGAGCCATCGATGGATTACATTACTGTGAAAATTCCAAGATGGCCCTTTGACAAGTTCTCGGTAAAAAGAGAAATAGGCATCGAAATGAAATCCATAGGAGAAGCCATGGGAATAGGCAGGATATTCGAAGAAGCCCTCATGAAGGCAGTATCATCTCTGGATATTAAACAGGCAGTACAGATGAGACTCTTCACCTCGCCTGAAAAAACCATGGAACTTATGAAAATACCAAATGACCAGAGGTTGTTCGCCATATTCGAGGGATTATTTCAGGGCATGGATACTGACAAAATCTCAGAACTTTCCGGCTATGACAAATTTTTCATAGAAAAAATGAAGAACATTGCAAATGCCATTTCCACAATTAGGCCAAATATATCCA
>NZ_KI542850.1:1954-3505 GCF_000496155.1 Ferroplasma sp. Type II | reverse complement strand
ATATGTATTGATATCTCTACTTGATCCCCTTTCCATAACATCATTCACCCTGTTTATTTCCAGGTCAGACAAATTAGGATATACAAAATTATAATAAAAATTCAAAAAATAGTCATTTATTTCATAAATGCCACGACGTTTCTGATTTAAGGGAAGTATATAGTTAATAAGTTTAACTGAAACCAGGGTTTCCAGATATTTTGATATATTTCCCCTGTCCATATGCGTTCCGTTGACAATCTCACCATATGTATTATGTCCCAGTGAAATGTGCCTCAGAATCATTTCATATATTCTTGGCTCCTTAAATTCCTCTTTTAATAATATTTTGGGCTCCTCATATAATATTTCCCCTTTTTTTAATATTTTGTGTTTGATATTTTCTTCAATACTTTTGTTTTTATCTATTAAAGAAAGATAAAATGGAATATTCCCAAATACAGCATTTATTTTTATTAGATCATCTATATTTGAATTATAAAAATATTTTATATTATTTATATCAAATCCATTGATTTCTAAGCTTCCAGTTCTTCTTCCATATAATGGAGATTTATAGCTTAATAATTCATCCTCCATCATACTTATGCTTGAACCTGATAATATTATGTATAGCCTTGTAGTATCCATTAATTCATCAAATATTTTCTGCATTATAGATATAATACCATGGTTCAGCGCTATTAAATTAGGAAATTCATCCAAAACAATTATTATTTTATCTGATTCTATTTCCCTTATGAAATACTTAAAAACTTCATAAAAATTTGATTTTAAGTCATTAAAATAACCTTTTCCTGTAATGATGGAAAATTGATTTTTTAGGGAATCTATGTTGTCTTCCATACTATCCAGTGTGCATAAATGGTAAATATATTTTTTATTCTCAATGAACTGTTTAATCAACATGGTTTTTCCAATTCTCCGGCGCCCATAAATAATTATTAACTCCCTTTTATTCTCATTATATTTATCATTAAGGAATTCTAATTCATATTTTCTGTTTATAAATTGTTGTAACATAATTATTATAATTTTATTACAACAAAATATATAAGAATTATGGATGACATATAAATAAAAATTTTCTCCTGCCAATAGAGTTGTTTATCAGATGACAATAGGAGTCGCCATATTATCATCTACCTGATGCTTAAACTTCGTGGGTATAACCCTATATCCTCTATCCAGTTCGCAAATGCTTCTGGGATTGTTTTTTTTATTATCCTGAAAATCGCATTGAGACCTGCATGGATCAGAATATTGAAGGGTATCTGGACAAAGTTCTGGTTGTTTCTCTTTCCCATGTTCACTTCCTATTTCCAGGCACTGTTGTGACCTATGACAATGGTATCAACGTTCTTCGATTTGTCATAATAGGCTATTACCATTATCAATTGAAATATATTTATATAATATTTTACATTATTATTAGATGAACAGAAAGTTATTGATGCATGTGGGTCCAACAATGATAGATCTGGATGTTCTTCTTTCCGGGGTTAGGAATAATACGGGTTTTGCATCGCCCGAATTTATTTCTGCCATGAG
>NZ_KI542850.1:0-1316 GCF_000496155.1 Ferroplasma sp. Type II | reverse complement strand
CGTATTGAAGGGCTTTAATAAAATTCGGTAAACCAATAGATTTAGGTTCCGGTTTAAATGCAACCCAAAAATATCTTGTAAAGTTTAAATAATCATGTCCTTCTTAATTTCATAGTCAACAGTATTAAATTTTTTTAATTATATTTCAATAAATTTGTTTTTAATTTCACTAAAAGTATATCTGACTCCAATTATATTTTCTCTGGAAGTCATTATCTCAGTGGATAAATTGCAAGAACTTATTACTAAGTCTTAAAGTCGTTACCGGTTACAGCGTGGCCTCTTTAGGGGGATCAGTGCTCCATTTGGACGCACCCATGTCTACGTGCAACTTGGATACGCCTTTACCTGTTTACAAACATTTTATGTTATAGAAACGATTATAATCACAAGAATAAATGCAGTAATCATATAGATAATGTAATATGATATGGAACTGTTCATAATTTTGTAAGCTACGTATCTTGAAAATTTTCTATATTCCTTTGCTATGTCTATCATTACAAGCCAGAAAATATCTACTGTTTCTAACTGGTTTTGGTTACTATATGATGTTCTCAGTATCCTTTTAAGCATCAACCTTATATTGTTTGAATAGTTAAATGAATTATAATATTCTTCATGCTCAATCCCCCCATTCCATCTTCTTGAAACTCTTACATTAGGTTTTCCGAAAACAAAGTATACAAGCAGGCTAAATAGTATTAGAAAAGCAAAGATATAAAGCGGTGTTATAAGCCCGAAATCTGCAGGACCGAGCCGTGATTCTATCATTAATCCATTGAACACAAGTACGGAGGGTATTCCGGATATGTATTCTTTCCCTATAATAAGGGATGATATGGCAAAAAGAATGATTAAAATCAAACCTGTAGCCAGAATAGTATAATTTTCCAGATTCTTTCCCCTGGATTTGTGGTGATTATCGGTAAAGTAAAATACTTTCAGCATAGCAGCGGTTGCAAAGCCTTCACCCATAGCTATAAGTGATCCGGCTATGATAGATGTTATTCCCAGTGGTCCGTATAAATATGCACCCATAAAAAAGGATTCAAGTACCATCCAGGTTCCAAGGCCCCCAAGAGAAGGAAATAAGCCAGACAGGGAGGAAAGTGCAAAAAATTTCCCTATTTGATTTATTGTGCTCTTTCCACCATTAACTGCACTGAAATATTCCACACCTGTATGCCCAACCGTGATAAACAAGCCAGTTTTAGCTATTGAATGGGCCATGGCAAATATTGCTATTGATATAAGAATAAACTCCCTGAAAACACTGTTATCTACGGCTACAAATAGCCCTATGTAGCCATTAT
>NZ_KI542849.1:2298-3773 GCF_000496155.1 Ferroplasma sp. Type II | reverse complement strand
TCCGCACTTAATCCCGTATCATACCATGCCTTATACAGATCCTTTTCTGCCTCTTTGCTTACCTCCTTGCATATTTTTATGTAATCTTTCAGTGGTGTGTTATCAATAGTTACCCTCCTCTCCTTTTCCACAAAACGTTCGGTTGGAAGGCCGTTATCATCAAATCCCCAGGGATATAATACATTATAGCCTTTCATACGTTTATACCTTGCAATAAAATCCTGCTGTGGATAGGAAAACGCATGGCCTACATGCATTTTCCCGGAAACTGTTGGGGGCGGTGTATCTATGGTATAATTCTTAATACCCTTTTTAAATTTGAAAGTGTCATTGTTGAACCAGTATTTTTTCCATTTATCCTCCATTGCCTTTGTGTCGATCATGTGTCATCTTAATGTTTCATATAATTATATATTTTTTTATCAAAAATATTAAAAATACAAAAATATCTATCAGTTTCAACTCAAATTTACGGCATGCCTATAGAAGTGTCACCATAAAAAGAATACTTAATTATAGAATATTCTCTCTCTAAATGGAATATTCCGGTTAAATGCCTTATTTTTTATCCTCTGACACAACATCTTTTACCATTTTTAAAAGCTTTTTTTTGCCATTGTCTATGAAAGAAATATTCTCATTGATTCTATCCCCTATAAAATCAAAATTCTTATAAGAAATTATATCCTCTGGCATATATGACCTTAATATTTTTCCAGATTTGATCATATCTCCCGTCATTTTATAGGATTCTTTCCAGTTTCCGTTGGTCTTGAAATTTAATTTTGAATTATATGTTGCATAGATAGAATTTCCTATGATTTTTTCCGATGCCTCATTATTGAATTTTATGCCAGAAAAAAGATCGGGGAATCCATTTATTATCCCCTTTAACTCAATCATAAAAGGGATGATTTCATCCTTTAAAATCTGAAAATCTCTGTGGTATCCTGTAGTTTTGTTTATCACTCCGGAATATAGCAAATTCATCAGTGCTATAGATTTTGCAGCATATCCCTGGAATATCTCCAGAAAATCCGGGTTAACCTTATTGGGCATCAATGAACTCCCAGTAACGTAACCAGCCGGCAATTCAATAATTTTCATTTCGTCTCCACTGAAGATTATCATATCCTGGAATATTCTGCTAATGTCTATGAGGAAAGAATTTATGCTGGATAAGACCTTAATATAATTGTCAGTATAAAGCATAAAGGAAAACAGTGGATTTTTAATATTTTTTTCCATATTCATATATCCGGCAACTTCACTGAAATTCACATCAGACATTGATCCAAACCCTGATCCATAACCCAGAGGAAGTTCCCGCAATTCATTCCACACATCATCAATATTATTAAAATTATACACGAATATATTCTTAATAAAATCAACATATGTCTGGAACGTGGTGGGCATGCCCTGCCTGTAATGNGTATATCCAGGCATAATGCCATTTGCCTTGATTTTTTCAA
>NZ_KI542849.1:0-1496 GCF_000496155.1 Ferroplasma sp. Type II | reverse complement strand
TCGTACCACAACNCATTATAGACAAAATTTGACCATTGATTATCCATGTATCCCTTCATATCAAGTTCATATTTGTTCAATGTAAGTGATTCCATTATTTTGTGAGCCTTTATTATGGCCATTGCTCCCGGGACTTCATATACCTCATGGCTTTTGATTCCTGTTACCCTGTCTTCCATATGGTTTATCAGCCCGATTCCATTATTTCCGGCAATAACGTTTAGTTTTTCTACAAGATCTTTAAGACCGTACTGTTTACCGTCTAAGGAAACTGGAATACCATTCTTGAATTCAATTTCTATTATATCTCCATTCCCAGTTTCCTCAAGTGGCCTGACCCACTCGTAAACGTCCCATTCAAGCGGCTGTGAAATGTTCTCTATGGTAGAGCCCTCAACAGACCTTCCCCATATGTTCTCATCAACGGAGTATTTTCCACCCATGGGAATCTCTATATTATTGGCCTTTGCATATTTTATCTCGTCCGGCCTGTTCATATTCCAGTCCCTTACAGGCGCTATAACATTGATATCTTCATTAAGGGCTTTCATGGTGACCTCAAACCTTACCTGGTCATTTCCCTTACCAGTTGAACCATGTGCAATTGTGTTGCAACCATATTCCTCTGCGTAAAGCACAGCCTTTTCTGCCATCAGGGGCCTGGCAATTGCAGTTGACAGCGGGTAACCTTCATACATGCCGTCTGCGTATATCTCTTTTTTAATATATTTGTCAGCAAATTCCTTTTTTACGTCCATGACTATGGCATCTGAAACACCAAGAGACAACGCCTTTTCCCTTATTTGATCTAGATTGCTGTTACCTATGTTCAATGTAAGGGTAACAACTTCCTTTTTCATTTCCTTCTGAATCCATTTTACCATGACAGAGGTGTCAAGGCCGCCTGAATATAATAATAAGACTTTATCCATGGGGAAATAATATTTTTTGCATATATGATATTTTTTATAAATATTTAGTATATTAGTAGTATTAATAATATAATATATGTTTTAATGTAAAATATTATATTATAATTACATATATCATACTATGTCAAGAATAGCCAGGGGGAATGTGGAAACTATGGTAAGGGATTATATCAAAAAAAATCCCGAGCTTATAATTTCCATGAGAATGGGAATATTGAATGTCAGCAAACTTTCAAGAAGGATAGCGCAGGAAGAGAAAGGTTATAACATAATTTCAATAAGATCGGCATTGAATAAGGTGTTTATGGAGAATTCCACTGCAGACACGGTTCATATTGACAGGCTCCTGTCTGAAAGCAAAATTACACTGCAGGATAAAATAATGGTTATTACAGTTGATAAGAAAATTGACAACCTGAATTTCCTTTCTGCAACTTATCTTACCGATTCAATAGTATATATCATTGATGAAACCAAGAATAAAAAATTGGATCTAGCTAAAAATGCTGTTATAGAAAGGAATGTGAGTTCATTGCATATATTTTCCTCAATGGAAATAGTAAA
>NZ_KI542848.1:0-2216 GCF_000496155.1 Ferroplasma sp. Type II | reverse complement strand
TCGAGAGGCTCGGAATGTGATCGGCTCCTTCGATAATGACCAGTTCAGATTCTGGGATAAGTGAATGCACCCTCCTGTTAAGCGCAATCATGCCCGGGACGTCACGATGACCCATAATCATGAGTATGGGCATCTTGAGGACGCCGAGGCGCTGGAATGCCGGAGGTTCAGGTGAAATCTGGAAACTGTCCGGATCGTCATCATCAGTGTGAACATTTTCCTGAGCAATGTCAAGTATTTGCTCTCTAGCTTTTCCGGAAAGTGCAGAAGTCCAGAGGTCCACATCAATGGCTGCCGCTTCCCTGAACTTCCCCTCCTTCCGTAGGCGCAGGTATTCAGGCTCCTGTTCGCTGACCTTTTTCCACAGTTTGTTCTCTTCAGGGCCAGAACTCCTGTATCCCTTTATCCCGAAATCGACTGGGATCATAGCAGCAACTCGATCCGGATGTTCGACGGCAAAATCGAAGGATATCCTTCCGCCATTAGAAACACCAACCAGCACTGCCTTGCGGATCTTGAGGTGGTCCAAGAGAGCAAGGAGATCAGCCGCATCGGAATACTTGGCCTTAGATCTGGAAGATCTCCCGAATCCTCTGACATCATACCTGATTACCCTGTATTTTTTTGAGAATGCTTTTACCTGATTATCCCACATCCGGCTGTCCAGATAGCCCGCATGAATAAGCACTACAGGCAATCCGCTTCCCTGTTCTTCATAGAAAATGGACGTTTCTACCAGCTGCAACACTTTGAAAGTCATTCTAATCTCCATCAAACACTGAATATAAACGTTGTCGATTGCGTAACAGCGGGAGGGATTCCTAGATACAGAGTGAGGGATCCTCTGAAAATTAAACTGGGATAATGTTTTTGATCCTGCTTCTCTTGAATGCCCTTATTGCGTTTCTCGAATGACAATGAGCAACCACAAATTTCCTCTTCCTCTAGATTATGTCTATTATTCTTTCCGTCTTCATGGTCGACCTGTCATGGTATGTTATCTCATAGCTGAAACATGGATAAAAAAATAATATCTCTTTTTTATCCTGTTCAATTATTTTTTAATAATTTTAACGGTTTAAAAAAAGAGCAAAAGAGGGTGAAAATGTCATTAAAAGATGTAACCGGTATAAATTATGGGATGAGTAAGTTATAATGTCAAAAAATGTCAATTATTAAATTTTTATCTAATGTAATCAAGAAAAATATAGGACTTAAAACTGGCATTCGTATAAGAGAGGTTAGCCTGGCTAAAAGAATGGAAAATCGTTAATAATATTCTTAATAAATTGTAATCATTTTATTATATAATGTTATTTTTATATTACAAAAACTGGATCGACAGTATATAAATGAAAATAATTTCAATGCGATTTATCATTATTCACATTAAACCATCATCACAATGCGAGTGCCGGGATTTGGACCCGGGGCACGAGCTTGGCAAGCTCGCGTGTTGCCAGGCTACACCACACTCGCTTAAACTCACAAATACAACAGGGTATATATATTTTGACATGGCACATTAATCCTTTATTTCTATGCCATTGCGATTATTAGATGGAGTACGACTATAGAAATTGGTATAGTGATATTGTCATCTGCAATTTTATTGGATATGGACTCGGCAAATGTCCCTCCAAGTGCATAAATTGCCGAATAGAAATAAACAAAGAAAAATAATCCAAATAAAAAAGACGGCAAAAGCATTGCCATAAACCCTGCTATGGACTTTCTTTTATTGTATATGAGTTTTCTGCTCCTTATTTTCATCCCTATTATGGTTGCCAGCGAATCCCCTATCATTATCATAAATGCTGAAATATATATGACGGGAAGCGACCTGGTAAATGACAGCACCAGTAGAAAGCCTGCGGCGAGATACATAGAACCAAGTCCCAGTTTTGTGTCCTCCCTTTCCATCATATAAACAATATCGGCAATTCTGTTCTTATTATTGAGGTAAAGTATATTCCCGGCAAGATATATTATGAGGACAGCCAGAAGGATAAGAATCCTACCTTTAATTCCCTCAAAGGCAAATATTGCAATTGTTATAACTCCAGTAGAAATCTGGAAATAATCTCTGTAAGTTTCCCTTTTTATGTCCTTGCCCTTTTTTTCATTGTTGGTTATGTCATACTTTCTCATATTTTTGTCAAGGAACATTGAAAGGAGTATAGATATTGATATGGCTGCAAAAATAAATCTTACCG
>NZ_KI542847.1:0-13790 GCF_000496155.1 Ferroplasma sp. Type II | reverse complement strand
CTTATTCTTTTAAGATGCCAGCCCTATTAATGGTATTATCAATATAAGAATCTCGTAAATCATCCTCTCAACTCCTCCACAGGCTTATGCTCTGTTTTCTCAATGCTGATTATGGAAAATATCACAACCAGGACAAGCACATCAAGAAACACACTGCTCTCTATTATAATGGGCACTGGAAGTATGAATGTGCCAAGAAGTATCAACGAATTTTCCTCTTCTATGTATCCCAGTATCTGAGCTATAGTCCTCTTCCTGGATGCTATAATGAAGAGCCCCTGGAAGAAAAGCAGAAGCGGAAAAAGTATAATATCGCTGTCTGGAAATATGAGGGACACAATATGTATAAAAGATATTGAATACACAATGAATATGGATACAACAATAAATGCCAGGTCTACCAGTAAATAATAGGTGGTCGGCAACTTTGATTCATAGAGATAATTTTTGTTTTTCGGTATTTTAGAAGCAAGAAAATATGTTACAAGAACTGTTCTGAGCAAAATAACCAGTGCGCCCAGTATGAAAAATGTATATTGTCTTAAGGCTATCCCAAGAAGGAAGGCAATTAATGCTATAATAAATGACTGGAGTGCCTGTGTCATTACCATGGATCTAAGATATTTGTTAACCTGAATGTAAAACCCTGTAATTACTATGAGAGCAGCCAGCAGATATATTACTGTAAATATTATCTTCATGCGATCACCTCGCTCATTATCAGGAACAGTATTGAAAATGTAAATGCCACAGCCAGGTAATCGATAACCCTGAACAGCCTCAGTTTAGCCAGTGAAGTATCAATTACAAGTACTATTATTATTAGCAGTATCCATTTGGCAGCCATGGTTACAGCGTTTAAAAAGAAGAGTGGAAATGTATTGAACATGCCCCATGGTATCAGGAACACATTTATCAGTACTGAACCAAGAAGATAGGTTTTCATGTAGGACGACCATTTATTTATTGCCAGTGCTTTCCCACTGTATTCGTAATCAATGCCGGAATCTATCATGCCCATTTCCTGGTTACCCTCGCTCTGTGTTGGCATTTTGCCGAATTCATACATGAAAACCATGAAGAATGCAAAGATAGCGAAAATATGCACGAGGCTAAGATTTGATAGTGGATGGGTTATCAAATAATGGTTAGTTACGTAAGGGTTATTTGTTCCACTTATCAGTGCAACGGCAAAGAATACAGTTATTAACGTTCCTTCACCGAAGAAATTGAACGACATGAGCCTGGACGCACCCATGGAGGAGAAATTGCTTCCGGAATCCAGCGTTCCCATAATTTTTATGAAGGCGGCAAGTGAAAAAAGTATGGCACCGGCAAAGAAATCTCCGGAGGCGGTGAAAATTATGGGGTCTGTCATAAATACCGGGATGATAAGTGCAATAAGTGAATATATGCCAAAAGCAATATATGGAGAATACAAAAATATCCTGGAAGAATCTTCAGTAATTATTGTTTCCTTTTTAAGCAATTTAAATAAATCATAATAGGGCTGAAATATGCTGGGGCCTTTTCTTGATTCAACATTTGCCTTAAGCTTTTCAAATATGCCAATAACAAGTGGCGAGAATAGAACAACGAATAGATACTGTGACAGCGTCTCCATGATTAAGGTTAACATTTTAATCACCAATAGGCGTCATCAGCGCACTGCATTATGGAGACGTCATTCCTACCCTTAATCGCTTATGTATATTTAAATTTTATTTTGTAAAAATGATAATGTATAACGTAATACGACAGATAAAGCACTGAGAAATTCATACAAAATAATACGCATTTAAATGGATGTGCCTTTAAAATACCATGTTCTTTACATTTCGGCCGTTGCTTTTATTTACCGGGAATGCGTAAGAGTTCAGTGATCTGAAGTCCATCAGAATCCGCATTACGAACAGAAATATCCATATATAATGAATGCATTATAATAATATAATGAATAAAACACCCGACAGATGTCCAGACCCTAAGAAGATCATTGACGATCTTTCCAGGAAGATAGAAGAGCAGGAAAAGATCATAGAGGAACTTCGGAAGGATAAGGAATCTTTCAGGAGGGATCTGGAGAAGCTGAAGAAGGATTTTGATGAATACAGGGTGAGACATCCAGAGAATGTCGGCATAAAGAATGGCAAACCATACTATTACATGCCTGAAACTGCCGCAGCTGATCATAATACTGCTGAACAACAATCCGAACCAAAGCCGGAAAAGAAGAGGTCCGGTGCAAGGATCGGTCACAGGGGATACCACAGATCCACACCTGGCCATGTGGATGAAGAGAGAACTGTAAGCATAAGGCAGTGTCCCTACTGCTGGTCTGATCTCAGTGATTCAGCCACCACCAGGGCAAGGACCATTGAAGGCATACCGGAAATAAAGCCCACTGTAATAAGATACACTATTGAGAGGCGTTACTGCTCCAGATGCAAAAAGATGGTTGAACCTGATTTCAGGGAGGCACTTCCAAAGGCAACACTCTCCCTGAGAACAATGCTTGTCATTGCTTACATGAAGACCGTGGAGAGACTGCCAGCTGCAAGGACATCAGAGATGCTGGGTGATATATTCAACCTCCGTGTTACAAAGGGGGAGGTCATGCACATCATACACCAGCTTTCAATACATCTTGGATCTGCATACAGGAATCTTGTGGGTAGAATAAGGAAGGCAAAGTCACGATACATTGATGAGACCTCCTGGAGAGTGGATGGAAAGAACAGGTACATGTGGGCATTCGTCACGGAAGGGGAATCACTGTACGTGACGGGATCAAGATCACATGAGGTTCCGGAAAAGGTACTTGGTAAGAAACATGACGGTGTTGACATGCATGATGGGTTTTCTGGATACGTGAAACTGGCAAAGATCACAAAGAACGGGCAGGGATGGTGCTGGGCACATATCATAAGGGATGCGAAGGAGCTCATCCAGTACAATGAATCTGAGGGAAGATACATTCTGGGCGTCTTGAAACACGTGTTCGATATGGCAAAGAAGCTTCTCGAGAAACCTCCTGAAGAGATAAGCGGGGAGATGCTCGAAGCCCTGTATGATGAATTCCGTCAGATCGACGTTCCGTATGAGTCAAAGAAATGTTCCGGTTTTGTGAGGAATCAGCTGAAGAGGAAAAGGGATGATCGCTTCCGTTTTGTTATTGACAGATCTGTTGAACCCACCAATAACAGGGCGGAAAGGGCAATAAGGCCCATAGTCACATACAGGAAGGTGTCGGGTGGATCACGATCAGAGAGAGGAGCAAGGGACTTCACAAGGGTTTACAGTGTTCTCGAATCATACAGAAAGAGGGGAAAACTTCCGTTCAGGGCTAAGCCGGGATAACTTCAGGTAACTGAACTCTTACGGGAATGCTTATATAATAAAATTCACTTTACTTTTATGAAGTTTGCCGTACTTATTGGATGGAATGGTTCCGTAATCCAGTCATTTTTGCGGGCCGGGGAGGAAACTGGCAATGAAATTAAAATAAAATATCCACGCCTTGACCCTGTTGATTCTGAATTTATAGAATTCATTAGAAATGCCGATGCGGTATTCATACATCATTTTTCAGGGGAAAATATATATAACAATATTCTGGAAGAAATTGAAACAGTCATAAAGGGGCGGAAAAATGTAATAGCAATAGACCCGATCCTCAGCAGTTATTCCACTGTAAGCAAATTTGTTGAGGAAAAGGTATCAAATTATTATTTCTACGGGGGATATGAAAACATAAAAAATATGGTACTGTTCATTGAAAGCATGTTCACCCCATGCCATTATGAGGAACCAAGGGAAATGCCATTTTCCGGCATTTATGATTACGGTATCAGTGATTTTCAACGGAAGGTGGGGATATTATTTTACAGGACGGCATGGGTAGACAGGGATACAAAAATAGTCAGGTATATCATAGACAAATTGAACCAGAAGAAAATTTCTGCCATACCTGTCTTTACCAATGGCTTCGGTGACAAATCCAGAGGCATAATGAGTGCAGAAGACTGCATAAATGCCTATTTTTATGATGAAAAAAAACCTGCGGTTGATGCGGTAATAAACCTGTTATCATTTTCTCTTATAAAGAAAGAGGATAAAAGCACCCTGATTGACCTCGGTGTTCCGGTTTTCCAGGGTTTAATATATTATTACAAGGAAGAAAAGGAATGGCTTGATTCGTCAGGTCTGGATGTTGTCTCCACAATTATGAGTGCCATGTTGCCGGAAATGGATGGAACCATAGAACCTGTGATAATAGGGGTTATAAAGAAGATCTATGACCATGGCACTGTTTACAGGGAACTTGTCCCGGTAGAAACACAGGCACAGTATATGGTAAACAGGATTGAAAGATGGATAAACCTGAAATATAAGAATAATTCAGAAAAAAAAATAGCAATAATACTTCACTCTGGCTCCTCATTTAAGGATCTTGAGGCAAATATTGGCACTGCCACAGGTCTTGATACCCTGAATTCAGTGTCAAATATAATGCATCTCTTAAAAAATAACAGCTATTCAATAGACTATCTTCCTGAAAACGGGGAATCACTCATTAAAACTATAATGGAAAAAAAGGCAATACCAGAAGGAAAATGGACGCCAGTGGATGATATAATAAATAGAGGCGGATCCGTGTACGGAATGCCTGTTGAGGAGTATGAAAAATTTTTCCATGAGCTCCCGGAAGAATCCAGGAATATGATAAATGAGAGGTGGGGGGAACTCAACAGGGAAAGGGATTATATGCTTCGTGACGGAACGATCTACATCCCCGGCATACTTTCCGGAAATGTCTTCATAGGAATACAGCCAAAGAGGATTACATTTGCTGACAATGACAATAGCATACGGACAATACATGATTCTCTCACGCCCATTACACACTACTGGCTTGCATTTTATAAGTGGATACAGGAAATTTTCAGGGCCGATGCAATAATACACGTTGGAACCCATGGCACTCTGGAATTCACACCTGGCAAAGGGCTTGGCCTTTCTCCATCTGATTTTCCTGAAATTTCAATAGGCGAGATGCCCAACCTTTATCTCTATTCCACCAATGTGCCAGGAGAGGGGATAATAGCCAAGAGGAGAAGCTATGCTGTACTTCTGGATTATATTACACCACCTACTGCATACGATGAAGTTCCACAGGACATAAAGGACATGGAAGACCTTATAGATGATTACGAGGAAACTGAAAAAGCAGAGAACAAGTCCAGGGAATCCATGATTCTGGAAAAAATACAGAAGATTTCGGATAAAGTTGGGTTATCAATAGACTTTAATGATGCACATAAGGCAACACATGAAATAGAACACCGCCTGAACCTTTTCAAGGATTCCATAGTGACAAAGGGGTTGTATGTCTATGGGAAGGATATAGATGCTGGGGATATCAAGGACTATGTTACCACGGCCACACGCTTTGATGATTCACTCTGTAAAAAATTTGGCAGGGAAGAAGCTGAAAAGAAAATTACAGATTATATAAATAATGGAACGGCCATACCGGAACTTGAAGCCAGCATCATAGAGAAATTAAGGTTTTCACCAGAAAATGAAAAGAATAATCTGCTTAAGGCATTAAATGGCCAGTTTATAGAACCTGGAATTTCCGGATCTCTTACAAGGGGAAGATATGATGTATTGCCATCTGGGAGAAATTTCTATGCTGTTGACCCCTTCAAAATACCGAGCCATTCAGCGTGGCAGGTGGGCGTAATACTTGCAAACAAGCTCATAGAAAATGAATACAGGAAAAACAATAAATTTCCGGAAACCATTGGCTTTGTACTATGGTCTACTGATGCATACAGGTCGGATGGAGAACTTATATCACAGATACTTTACACTATTGGGGTTGAACCAGTATGGCAGGAGGGCACAAAAAAGGTCAAGGATGTCAGGGCCATACCCATGGACATTCTGAAAAGGCCAAGAATCGATGTTGTTATAGAATCCAGTGGCATAGTGAGGGACAACCTTTTCAATATAATAGAATTAATAGACATGGCAATTAAAAAGGTCTCTGAACTGGATGAGGATGACGATATTAACTTTATAGCCAAACACCATAAAAAATACGGGCACTTAGACAGAATATTTTCCTCAAAGCCCGGGTCATATGGATCAGGAGTCAATAATGCAATAGAATCATCTAAATGGGAAAACGAAAATGACCTTGCCGAGGTATTTACCCAGTGGATGGGGTATTCATACGGAAAAAATAACTTCGGCAGGGAGTCAAAAAAAGAGCTGCTTTCTATTTCAAGGGACATAGAAACTATCATACATAAAAGGGAAATAGATGAAATTGATATAAATGACGATTCCTGCAATTACTCCTATGCTGGAGGTTTCTATCTAATGGCAAAGAAGAGTGGTTCAAAACCGTCTCTTATGTTTGAGGATACGTTTAACCCCAGTAGGCCACAGGTAAGAACCATGAAAGAGGAGATAGAGCGTACTGCAATAGGCAAGCTCCTAAATGAAAAGTGGATAGCAGCACAGAAAAATTTCGGCTACAGGGGTGCAACTGAAATGCTGAAAAAGATAGAACATCTTTATGGGTGGGGTGCCACAACAAAAATGGTCAATGACAACATATTCAACAACATAGCAGAAAAATTTGTGCTTGACAAAGAAATGAGGGAATGGTTCAAAAAGGAAAATCCATGGGCGCTTTCTGAAATTACTTCAAGGATGATAGAGGCATATAAAAGGGATATATGGCATGCAAGTGAAAGCATGAAGGAACAGCTTGAGGAAGAATATATGGAAATAGAAGGTGAGAATGAATGAGGACATATGCATTTCCATTTTCTGCAATAGTGGATAATGATGACATGAAACTTGGACTTATAGTCAATGCGGTAGACAGCAACATTGGCGGCCTACTTATAACCGGCCCGAAGGGCATAGCAAAATCAACAATGGTCCGTTCCCTATCTTCGGTTCTTCCTGAAGTTAAAGTGGTCAAGGGATGCAGGTTTCACTGCGATCCTGAGGGAGACCTTTGCGATGAATGCCTTGCAAGGAAGAAAAACGGAAATCTTGAAACAGAATATATGAAAATAAGGATAATAAATCTCCCAAACAGCACAACACTGGATAGGGTTGTAGGGTCCCTTGATATATCACACGCCATAAAGGGTGAATCTGTTCTGCGTGAAGGGTTGATAGGTGAAGCAAACAGGGGGATATTATATATAGATGAGGTAAACCTACTTGATGATTCCATAGTGGATTCTATACTAGATGCTGCCGCATCCGGAGTAAATATTGTTGAGCGTGAGGGTGTATCATATATCCATCCTGCCAGATTCATACTTGTTGGTACAATGAATCCGGAGGAGGGGGAACTCAGGCCGCAGTTACTTGACCGGTTCGGAATTTCGGTAGAAGGCAAAATGCCAGAGTCCCCGGAAAAGCTTCTGGAAATTTCTGAAAAGGTGGATAAATTTGACAGGGACAAACAGGGTTTTATAGATGAATATAAAGCGCAGGATGCTGAGATTCGGTCAAAGATAATCAAGGCAAGAAAAATACTTCAGAACGTGACAATAAAGAGAGATTATCTGCTTTTCATTGCAGATACGGTGCTAAAAAATTCCCTGAGCAACAGGGCAATGATCAGCACCGTAAAAACAGCAAAGGCCATAGCCGCCTATTATGGCAGGACAGAGGTAAATGAATATGATTTGAAAAAGGCCCTTGAATTCGCACTTAACCATAGAATACGGGAAAAGGGAAAAAAGAACCCCGATTACAATTTCCGTGAACCTGACAGGGATAAAAGTGACAGTGAAGACAATGGGGGAGATGAATCAAATCAAAACCACACAGAACCCTTTGACAAAAAAAATAATGAAGAAGGGGAAGGTGGCAATGTGAGCCAGAAAAAACCTGCTAACAAAAAGGAAAGCCCAAAAATCCAGGGTGTGGATGTAAAGCCGGCAAAGGGCATAGAAACCAAAAAATCCGGACGTTCTGGCATATCAAGGCAGCACAGGCATAAGGGTGTGAAGGCCGGTACCTATATGGATGTGAGGTCATCCCTTTTGAATACCTGGGCATCTGGCTTCAGGATGATAAATGACAAAACAATAGTCATGAGGAATTCGTACTCCAGGGGATCGGTTCCATTCATTATAGCTATAGATTCCAGCAGATCAATGAATTTCAGTTCCAGGATAGAAATAGCCAAAGAATTTTCCGAGATGCTCCTAAAAAAACTATATCTTATAAGGAGTAGGGTTGCACTCATAAAATTCTCTGGAACTGGATCTGATCTGCTAATGAATTTTTCCAGGAATTTTACTGCACTGAAAAACCATATAGATAATATCTCCAGTGGAGGAAAAACACCCTTATATGATGCTCTGAATGAAATTTATAAACTATCCTCCTATGAGAAACTTATGACCGTTTCACTCCTTATCACGGATGGCAGAGGCAACGTTTTCCCCGGGAATCCAAAAGAGAACCTTAAGGAGATCTCATCCAAAATAAAACCTGTTTCAAAGATGTATATCATAGATAAAAATGACAATAAATTTCTTCCCACATATAATGGTATAATATCCTATTATTCTGGTGCAAAAATTATAAATAACATACAAAGCATACAAATAAACTGAGGGGCAGTTAACCCCTCATTATTAATATTCTATATACGCACTGTCCGGCTCCTCCAGTGACATTTTGTCTGTTTCCTTGGATTTATAAATAACGCCCAGGGCGATAAGAATAAAAATAAGGGTGAACACAGGATAAAGTGCATACCCTATAGTTCCAAGAAGGTCTGATACATAGGGTGCAGGCCCACCTATAAACGAATTTCCATACTGATAGCTTGCGGAATTCCCGGAATACCTGACATTTGTGGGGAAAATTTCTGAAATCATTGCACCCAATGGAGAATAGCTCAATCCATGTGCTACAGCAAAAAGGGAGAGAAATACCACAAAGTACCCAAAACCCACCAGATAAATGGAAGGGAACAGCACTATTAGTGCCAATAAATTGGCCCCTGCGATGATAACCCGCCTCCCTTTTTTGTCTGATATCTGCCCGCCAACAAAGACAAATATCACATCCAGTATGCCGAATATTGCCGTACCTATGAGTCCATCAAGTATAGTTATCTTTTTTGCATTCTCAAATAAAACTGGAAGTAATGCTATTGCAAAATAGAAGAAGTTTCCAGAAGACCCGGCCAACAGTGTGCCAACAACTATTTTTTTCCAGTGTTTGGTAAATAATTCTTTTTCAGGTGATTTCAGGATTCTGTTCTTTTTCTTTTCTGCCTCGAACACAGGAGTCTCTTTTACCTTTAATCTTATAAATATACCAACAACAACGATGACAAAACTAGCCAGGAATGGTATTCTCCACCCTATGGAATACATAAAAGAAGAGGGTAAAGCATATACAAGGGGTATGAATATTGCAATCCCCAGAAGCAACCCTATTCCAACAGTTGATTGTACAAAGGATGAATAAAATCCTCTTCTATTTTTGAATGTTTCAAGAGTAAGAAGCATAGCACCACCCCATTCTCCTCCCAGGCCGAATCCAAGAGCAAGCCTAAGCACTACAAGTAGAACTATAGCCATGGCACCTATACTGGCCTCAGAAGGTATTAAGCCGGTTAACCCTGTAGATATTCCAGATATTAAAAGAGTTAGGAGCAGTATCTTCTTTCTTCCTAGTTTATCACCGAAATGCCCAAAGACATATGCACCCACAGGCCTTGTTATAAAACCAAGTGCAAAGGTCAGCAATGTCAGCAGCAGGCCTTCTGCCACCGAAACACTGGGGTAAAATGTTCTTTCTATATAAATGGCTCCGGAAGCAAAAATAAAAATTCCGTACCATTCTATTATTGTTCCAATCATTGATGCAGCAATAACATCTGTCTTTTCACTCATGCGATGAAAACCATATGTTATATATATTAGTTTACATGGGGATATTATTATTTTATACTATTACTAATATATTTTCCGTCACTTTGTCAAGTGGGGCAATAAAGAATAGATCTGAAAAATAGATATTTTAATTCAATTTATGGATGCTGGTATAATTGTCATATTAGATCGAACATCAATCAATTGGAGAACCAACAACAACTCAAAGTACATCTATTATTAATTTCATATCCCAGAATAATGCTAAATATTTATATTACAGTTTATAATACCATCCAGAAGTGAAGGAGGATTATCATGGAAAACACTTATGTAAAGTTTGAAGCTCCCGAATCGTTAGTCAAAGACGCATTGGATTTTGTAGAAAATTCATACAGATCTGGTAAGATTAAGAAAGGGACAAATGAAGTAGTTAAGTCTATAGAGAGAGGAGAGGCAAAGGTTGTTGTCATAGCAGAGGATGTTTCACCCCCTGAAGTGGTTTTTTATCTGCCTGTCCTGTGCGAGGAGAGAAAAGTCCCATATACATATGTAAAAAATAAGAATGACCTCGGCTTAAAAGTCGGTATTGCATCTGCAGCATCTATAGCAGTTGTTGATTACGGCAAAAATGAAGACGCATATAAAGATTTAATATCATCAATAGAAAATGCAAAATCAGGAAAGGAAGAAAAGAAAAAACCTGCAGCCAAGAGTGAACAGCCCAAGGAAGAAGAAATAGAAGCTGAAGCTACAAAAGCTCCAAAGGAAAAGAAAGAACCTGTAAAAGAGAAAGCTTCTGAAGCAAAAGAACCGAAGAAAGAGGAGAAAAAGGAAAAAACTTCTGAACCAAAGGAAAAGAAAGAACCTGTAAAAGAGAAAGCTTCTGAAGCAAAAGAACCGAAGAAAGAGGAGAAAAAGGAAAAAACTTCTGAACCAAAGGAAAAGAAAGAACCTGTAAAAGAGAAAGCTTCTGAAGCAAAGAAAGTTGCAAAGAAGAAAGAAGATTCAGAAGAAAGTGAAGAGTGATGCTTTATGGCAGAAGATGCAACTCCAGCTGAAGTGGTTGAGTTGATGGGAAGAACCGGAATGACCGGTGAAGCCACAACTGTAAAGGTCAGAGTCCTCGAAGGGAAAGACCAGGGCAGAATTATCGCCAGGAATGTTCTTGGACCTGTGAAGGTTGGCGATATCCTGATGCTTAGGGAGACTGCAAGAGAGGCAAGGAGATTATCAATAAGGTGAATCAAATGGAAAACAGAAAATGTATCTTTTGTGGCCACGATATTGAACCTGCATCCGGAATCATTTATATCAGAAAAGATGGAAATATTATGAATTTCTGTTCAAAGAAATGCAGGGTTAATATGATAGACCTAAAAAGAGCCGCAAGAAATGTTAAATGGACAAACGAGTACCACCGTATTAAGGAAATGAGAAAGGCGTAAAAATATGGAAAGAACATTGGTACTTATAAAACCTGATGGAGTTAAAAGGCACATTATAGGCAATATAATTGGAAGATTCGAAAACAAGGGATTAAAAATTATTTCACTTAAGCTCATGAGAGTTTCTGAGGAAAAAGCTAGAGAACATTACAGTGTCCACAGTATGAAGCCTTTCTTTGATGGATTGGTTTCCTACCTGACATCCGGACCTATAGTTGCCTTGATACTGGAAGGAGACAATGCCATAGTTTCATGCAGGAATCTTGCAGGGACGACTGATGGATCGAAGGCAGCTGCAGGAACAATCAGGGGAGATTTCTCACTGAATATTGAAGAAAATATAGTCCACGCCTCAGATTCTCCAGAAGCATATAACCACGAATATAAAATATTTTTTAATGAGAATGAGATAATGGATTATTGAATATGGAAACAACAAAAAAGAATTTAAGGGAACCAATTGTATGTGTACTGGGTCATGTTGACCATGGAAAAACCACTCTCTTAGATGATATCAGAGGGACCACCGTAGCAAAGAAAGAAGCTGGTGGCATTACACAGAAGATTGGTGCAACAGAAATAGATAAAAATACCCTTGAATCAAATATGAAGAATTACTTTAAAAATATTGAGATTAAAATTCCAGGTTTATTATTTATAGATACCCCGGGGCATGTGGCCTTTGCCAATATGAGATCAATGGGCGGAGCACTGGCTGACATAGCAATTCTTGTTATAGATGTGAATGAGGGGCTAAAGCCACAGACGATAGAATCTATAGATGTTTTAAAGAAATATAAAACACCATTTATAATAGCTGCAAATAAAATAGATCTTGTACCATATTTTATAACTGCCAAGAATACCTCATTTAAGGAAACACTCCTCAAACAACGGAAGGAATATGTGGATGCCCTTGATGAAAAAATTTACAAAATAATTAATGACCTTTATGTCAAAGGAATATCGTCTGATAGATATGACCGAATCACTGATTTCACAAAATCATTTGCAATAGTTCCCATAAGTGCAAAGCTGAACATAGGAGTCCCTGATATACTGATGGTTCTCACGGGACTAGCACAGAGATTTTTGGAAGACCATATACAATTTGAAAATAAATCCACCCGCGGTTCAGTGATAGAAATCAAGAAAGAAGAGTCCATAGGTACTACACTGGACACAATACTGTATCAGGGCACACTTCACAAGGGCGATAAAATAGCATTGAATACGAATGCGGGTCCAGCGGTTACAAAGGTGAAGGCTATTCTGGCCCCGGGAAAAAAAGGTGTTGAGGAGAGGGATAGCATAAAATCAGCTGCCGGAATTAGAATTCTGATAACAGACAAACTTGATGTTATTTCAGGTACATCTATAATTGTTGTGAAGGGCGGTAAAACCGATGATGCGTTCAATGAACTTATAAAAGAATCTAAACCGGATATAAAACTCTCGGAAAATGGAATTACAATAAAGGCTGAGGCCATAGGCTCACTTGAAGCCATAGCATATGAAATGGAACAGAACAAGATTAATGTTAGGGAAGCCCAGATCGGTGACATTACAAAAAAAGATATAATAAATGTGTCCACGTTAAATAACCCACTGGACCGCGTTATTGTCGGATTTAATGTTAATATTTCAAGCGATGCCAGAGAAAACATGGAATATAACAATGCAAAGGTTATTTCAGGGAATGTGATTTACTCCATGATAGACGATCTGAATAAATGGCTTGAGTTCAAAAAGCATGAAATAGAAGAGGAAAAGAAAAACAGCAGGCCCGTCCCATCAAAGTTGGTAATTTTGCCTGATTACATTTTCAGGGCAGCTAAGCCTGTTATAGTCGGAATAAGGGTCATTTCAGGCCGGGTCAAGGTTGGAGACAAGCTCATAAACAGCAACAACAAATATGCAGGAACTATTAAAAGCCTGAGGGATGGTGATGTAAACCGGCAGTATGCTGATAAGGGATCAGAACTGTCATGCGCAATTGATGGTGTTACCTTAAACCGGCAAATATTCCCTGATGAAGATTTATATGTTGATGTTCCTGAAAATGTGGTAAAAGAAATGAAAGACCAGGATATGGATCCTGATATGAAAGAAACCATGGAAGAACTTATAAAAATCAAAAGGAAAGAAGAACAATTTTGGGGATTCTGAATTAGGCAGGAAATTTAAACACCATAAAATAAATAATATGGGCAAATCCTCTGTTAAAAAGATATGAAATCTAAACGAATATAATGGAATAAATTATAAGGACAATAGAAAATACAACCATCAAAATCAGGGAAAAGAAAGAATCCCGAAAGGTCAATGTGCCTATAAATGCTATGATTGAAAACAGTATAGTTTCTTTATATACTGTACTCCCTGTAATCAATCCTATGAAAGG
>NZ_KI542846.1:1638-5549 GCF_000496155.1 Ferroplasma sp. Type II | reverse complement strand
ATACGAGAAAGTTAATTGAAGCAGCCCCGAACCCCTACAAAAGAATATAGGTGTAACAATGTACAATGATTCTTATCAAATGATGAATGTAAAAAATCTAAATGCCGGATATGAAACTGAAAATGGCTATGTGCCTATACTAAACAAAATCAATTTTTCAGTGAAAAAAAATATAATACTCGGTATAGCAGGAGAGTCTGGGTCGGGCAAAAGCACCCTTGCATCAGTTCTCTATAATTCATTCAAATATCCAGGCAAAATCACAGGAGGAGATATTTTATTTAAGGGAAATAACTTGCTCAAAATGAAGGCAAACGAACTGAGACAAATTCGTGGAACACAGATATCTTTTATACCCCAGGCCGCAATGAACGCACTTAACCCCGTAAAAAAAATACGCCTACAGTTTTATGACGTAATGATCGCCCATAATGTGCATGAGGACAAATTCGATGAAAAGATTTCATCAATACTGGAACTGGTGCGTCTAAATAAAAATGTGCTTGACAGTTTTCCGCACGAACTCTCTGGTGGAATGAAACAGCGTGTTGTAATAGCAATGTCGCTTTTATTGTCCCCCGAATTTATCATATTAGACGAGCCCACAACCGGCCTTGATGTTCTTGTGGAGCATGAAATACTTGCAGATATAAAAAAAATACAGGAAAAATTGGGGCTAACCATGATATTCATATCTCATGATTTGTCCATACTTTTCGCTATATCGGATGAAATAATCATGATGTATGGTGGAGAAATAGTAGAATCGGGAACATATGCTGATGTGCTTGAACATCCCGCACATCCTTATACATACCAGCTCATGAAAAGCATACCAATGATAGGCCATAAATTAGACAGGAGCATGATAATTAAGGGTTCAACCATAGATTTTACTTCAAGACCTGAGGGATGCTATTTTTCTCCCAGATGCAATTTCGCAGAACCAGACTGTACAGGAATTCACCCTGAACTGAGAGCTGCAGACAATGCTTACCACCTTCAGAGATGCAGGCTTTATCCTTCATGGGCACAGAGAATATAACATTGTGAGCGAGAAATTCCATCCCATTCATAATTACCGTCGCAATGGATCTCCAATTATTTATGATGGAGAGGAACGGCATGTCAGGAATACTGGAAAAGCATACTAATTCCTATGCAGAAACAGCATCCTTTATGATTATCTTTCAGGTGTTCTGACCCATTCTCAGACATTAACCTCATAGACATAGATAAAATGGTGTACTATCCATGGGAAATACACACAAGTGATGATAGAGCAACAAGTCTCTTGATCCACTTCCAGAAAAGAAGGGCGCTATAGAGGTTGAAATATTTCATGCTCTGAATTCTGGCGTATCAATAGTGCATTATGATCTCACATCATCATATTAGGAGAGTATAGAGGACAAAGATCTTTTTTATCTGACTATTCCCATGATAAGAAAGGGGAAAGGAACAGATTGTAATATGGTATCTAATACTGATAATTATTCTCATCTGTAACTCAAGTTTAAAAACGGTGCACTGATCGATTAGTATTTCAGCCAGGGTCTGTCTATCGGTTATTTCGTAAAATCCCTTTATTTTTTCTTCAGTTGATTTTGAACCCACTCCATCCTGTTTCTGAGTGCACGTTTTGACACTGTGGCCTCAGGAGCTTGTGCGTACCATGTGTGGAATGTGCCTGGATAAACATGAAGCTCCACTGGAACATTATTTTCCATAAGTCTTTTGGCATATAATATATCTTCATCCCTGAAAACTTCCATACCTCCGACTTCAATGTAGGCAGATGGCAAATTACGTAAATTTTCGGCACGTGCCGGTGCTGCATAGGGTGAGACATTATTCATTCCCACACGATTCCCAAGCAGGGCACGCCATCCAAGAACGTTCATTTCCCTTGGCCACGATGGCCATAGGCCTGAACACATATGGCTGGATGGTGTATTATTTCTGTCATCCAGCATTGGTGCTATGAGGGCCTGAAACAGTATCTCTGGTCCACCACTATCCCTAGCTTTAAGAGCTGTGGCCGCAGCCAAGCCTCCGCCAGCACTTTCACCAAATAGCCCTATCCTGGAAGAATCTATATTAAGATCGTCAGCATGGTTCCATACCCAAACCAGTCCGTCATAACAGTCATCCACTCCTGCAGGATATGGATTTTCCGGGGCTAGTCTGTAATCAACATCAATTATTATTGCCCCGAGAGTCTCTGAAAGAGATGAGAGCTGAGCCTCATTGTTATCAATACTACCAACTATCATTCCACCTCCGTGAATGTTGTATACGCACGGTAATTTCCGGTCATGTGAATCAGGTCTGTAAATCTTAAGTCTTATGGAGCCTCCAGAATTGCTCCTTGGGATGGTGATCTGTTCTGATGCTTCATTCAATTCCAGGGTATTGCCAATATTGTCTGAATAGTCAAATTCCAGCAATGCTCTCTTAAGTGCCATTGCCCTTTCATCCGGGTCCTTGAATGACTGAATAGCATCCAGAATCATTTTAGTATGTGCACTTCCTTCTTCTATTGCGGCTTTAAGTTCTGGGTCAAACTTTATCTCATCTACCATCTTACATCCCCGGGGAGACCTCATAGGAAAACGTTAGGAGGAATTTGGCACTGGACCTCAATCCTTTGCTGTACGTTATTATTTTGACCTTTTTTATGCTTATATCCATATTCTCTTCTACTCCTTTTATAATGATTGATTTCCCGTGTTTATTACAGAACACCTCAGGTATTAGATAGTGATTGCTAAATAAAAATATTTCTGTGCTCCCTTTGGGGAATAGATGATTGATTTTACCCAATTTCCTATTTTGCAATGCTCGAATTTAGTATTGTATTATCTTTATCCATCATTTTATTATATGAAGTATATCCCCTATCTCAGAATCAGACATCTCCACATAGAGGAATATATATTTCCACCAATAGCAGACATATCTGGTTATAACATTCCCATTTATTCCTCTTATATGAACAGTTTCATAGTATCCCACCATTCTTGCTCACGTGTAATTTTCTATATCTAGTATTTTCAATGGCAAATGATATAAAATAAAATTATAGTGTTAACTTTATATAACCACCCTAGCATAAATACATTCTTATATAAAATAATCATATAAAATATATGGGTGAAGACATTTTTTCAAGTCTTTCAAGATTTGGCTTGTCCAATTATGAGATAAAGCTTTATAGAGTTCTTTTGCTTTATGGACCTAATACCCCTACAGGAGCGGTTAAAATCGCCGGTGTTCCGCAACCAAGAATATATGATCTTTTTAATGCCTTGCAGGAAAAGGGATTCGTAGATGTTGTTACAGGCAAGAAGCATTTATACAGAGCAGTTCCTGTTGATACTGTTATGCGTAAGGAAATGCTATGGATGGACAACTACATGCAAGAGCTAGACACTTATATAGAAAAACATATTGAAACGGTGCCTCTTAAAGATCCCTATATATGGTTTGTGAAAGGCAACAAAAACGTTCAGGACAGGATAAAATCAATGGTATATTCAGCAAGGAATGAAATTATAATGGCACTTTCACATGAATCATATAAATATATAAGCACGATTTTGCCAAGGCAGATAAAAAATGGAATAACTGTCGGTTTAGTATTATTTAATGATACTCCAAAGAAGGAACTTTTGAATGTACCTGAAGGGGTCATACTGAAATTCATAGACGGAAAACCACTTGAAATGGTTCTGGTTGACAGAACATGGGTATTATCAAATCTGAAGGGCGGGATAGACAACGGCGATTATGCCATATATCTGGAAGAGGATCAGCTCCTTCATGCCCTGAGTTATTATTTCTATTATGAAATATGGGCGCCATCGGAATATGTTAAATTTCCAGGAGATTTTGTTTATTACCGGCTG
>NZ_KI542846.1:0-1588 GCF_000496155.1 Ferroplasma sp. Type II | reverse complement strand
TCATTAAAACGGAGCGCATTAACGGAAAAAGACAGACATTTTATATAAGTTCTGAAGGTAAAACATATTCTGTAGGGGGTAAATCGGCGCTTTATGAGGATATTAAATTGATCAATATAACTATTACAAGGGCGGTTTAATATCAAACTATTGATAAATTTTCACACCATCCTTAATTTAACATTGTATGTGAGAAATACCCACCTCCTTCATAGCAGACCAAAAATCATCTCTTTATGCGAAAACAAAAGTGAGAACCTATTATGCTTAAGCTGGGAGATCATTTTGGAATACTCATATCAATAGTATGTAAAAAATTTTTAATAACCTGCACATATTAAAGAGATAATGTTTGATAAAAATTTTAAATTCGGTTTTTCCGAATGTGGTTTTCAGTTTGAAATGGGGTTATCTGATGAAGACAAAAATTCCGACTGGTATGCATGGGCAAACAGTAGGAGCAATGCACAAAACCACTATGTTTCTGGAGACCTCCCACAGAACGGAGTTGCATACTGGGATATGTACCCTATTGACCATGAAAATGCCAGAAATCTAGGCATGAACTCTGGAAGGCTTTCGGTAGAATGGTCACGTATTTTCCCTGAATCAACAGAGAGCGTATATGCAGACTCAATAATTGAGAATGGAGATGTCAAAAAAGTAATCATAACAATGGACATGCTTGAAAAACTGGATAAAATAGCAAACCAGGATGCAATATCACACTACAGCGATATATTTTCAGACTTTAAATCCAGAGGAAACTTCCTTATAATTAATTTATATCACTGGGCAATTCCATTATGGCTCAATAATCCAGATAAAAATCCCGAAAAGTCATTGTGCAACTGTTTTGATAACAGAATAATAATAGAATTTGCAAAATATGCCGCATTTATTGCGTGGAAATTTGATAGATTTGCTGACAGATGGTGTACAATGAACGAACCAAATATGGTTTATCAGGGATGCAGTATGGACCATTCCCTGAGTAACACAATACAGAAGAAAAGAAAATTTGCCGAAGGCCATGCAAGGGCATACGATTCAATAAAATATGTCACCAGCAAACCTGTAGGAATTATTTTTGCTAATGGGGATATAATGCCTTTTTCTGAAAAGGATTATGAAGCATCTGAACGTGCAAAGTACATAAACAGATATTCGTTTTTTGATTCGATTATAAAGGGCAATTGTGAAGGTATAACAACGGATGGTAAGACACAGAATTTAAGGGATGACCTTATGAACCGTGTAGACTGGCTTGGTCTCAATTATTATAGCCGGGATGTTGTGGAAAAAGATGATGGCGAATACGGTTTTAAAATAGTTAAGGGATACGGTCATTATTGTCCAGAAATGGAAACTTCAAAGGCCGGTAATCCGGTAAGTGATACAGGGTGGGAAATATATCCGGAAGGAATATATAATATAATACATGATTATTATAAGAGATACGGAATACCTATAACGATTACAGAAAATGGTTTAGCCGATGAGGCTGATAAATACCGGTCTTATTATATTTCTTCGCATCTGAGCAATATTGAAAGGGCTATTAAAGACGGTTTTAAGGTCGAGGGTA
>NZ_KI542845.1:0-6280 GCF_000496155.1 Ferroplasma sp. Type II | reverse complement strand
TTACCTTAATAATATGTATAAACAAAATATACCAGAACTGGAATCCGCTCGTACATACGGCATTTTAGGAATTATTCTACAATTCGTCGGAACTGGCGCAAATATATTAACGAATGGATTAGGATTTATTATTTCAATAATTGGATTAATTCTGTTATTTCTTTCCCTAAAATCAATATCAAATTATTATGGAAACCAAAAACCTTTCAAATATATGTTATACAGCTTGATTTCTGGGATAGTACTTGGTACCATTAGTGCAATAGTGATAATTCTACTATTGCTTCCTGTAGCATTTACCACGACTACTGGACCCCCTAATGCAATATCACGTATTTCTGTATCAGCAATTGGAATGATATTTTTGACACTTTTCCTTGTAGTTATGGCAGTTTTAGTATCTGTTATATTCGAATATTTAGCATATAATAGTGTGTATGAACTAACCGGAATAGATGATTTTCATACAGGTGCACTGTTATTGCTTATTGGTGTTATCTTTACTGTAATATTAGTCGGCATTATACTTATTTTAATAGGAATCATTCTACTGATAATCAGTTTCAACAAACTTCCCACAGAAGCGAAGCCGGTAGTTATCGATCAGGACGCGGCTCAGAATCAAGGGGATGGTATGATTTAAATTTTATCTGATAATTTATTAATGTATTAACTGGTTGGAGGGTATAATATTTAGAACTCCCCATTTGGCATTATCTTGAAATCTTTTATTTCAAAAATTCCCAGTAGATTCTCTCGATTTGAATTCTATCATACTATGAAATCTGATCAACCAGATACGATCAACATGGAGTAATATATCATCCAGTTTCTTTCATTCCTGTCTGAAATGGTTCAGAAGAATATATTGCGTAAAACAATATGTGTTTCCATAGTTTTACCACTATCTTTAGGGTTGGAATTTATCACCCAGAGGTATTAAATATTTTTTTATATAAATCCATACCATGACCAGTCACCGATGGGCTTCCCTGTATTATCTTATATGTATGTTCCCCAGCATTCGTTCTTTCAGCAATTAGAAACATTGAACTGGTATCATTCTGATCCATCATAGCAGACGCAAATTCATATAAATGAGATACAAAAAATATTCTTATTCCATTTTCCAATAATGCATTAGTAATCTGCATTGCTATTTCTGAACCCTCACGTGTGTTCGTTGAAGAAAATGATTCATTAAACAGGAGCATTCCGTTTTTTCTAATATAGGCGGCTATATCATTCATCATTGAAAGTTCATCATCGAATTTGCCCCGTTCCATTGTAATATCCTCTTCATGTTTGAAATGTGTGAATATACCTGTAACAATGCTACTGATGAAACTTTCAGCGGGCACAAACATTCCACACTGCATTAACAATTGTGCCTGTCCTATGCTTCTTAAAAATGTTGATTTTCCCCCTCTGTTTGTGCCTGTTATTACAAATAGCCTTTTATCACACCCATCAATATTGTTTGGAACTACTGTAGATTTTGTGGCCAGCATAAGCCCGAGTTCATATAATCCATTAAATCTAAGCTTATCGGTTCCTATTTCCAGTGGCTCAGGAAAACAGTATCTGCCAGATCTTTTTTTGATTTCCTCAAGGAGATTAAGAGAAGCGAGGTAAAAACCAATTTCACATCTGAGATCCTTAAAAAATTTCATGCTGTTTTCGGCTGATTTTTTCAATGCCATGGCAGCACTTCTTATTCCCCTATTTCTTATATCCACTATCTCCTCCCCGCCACTTATGTCTCTGTCAGCCAGTGTGTAGGTATAGTGCTGTTCAATTGTTTCACCCATAATTTTCTTTATGTTCTTTTTCTTAACACCGGGTTTATGAAGTATGTAGTCTTTGCCCTCATTGCCCATTCCAAGTGACACACTGAGAGTAATTCCATCTTTGAATTGAAGCCTTTCTAGATTATTTAATATCTCTTGCATATATTCACTATGGAATACTTCCGTAACAACATGATTAAATTTTTTCAATCCTTTAGATTTTATTTTTTCACCTATTATAGACATAATTTCTCTTATTTGATCCATCTGCTTTGCAAACAATTTGAGAACGTCTATTGATATCTGCATTGAAAGTGATTCATTATTGCTAAACCAGAAAAACTGTTTCTGAGCCTCTTTTAAAAATGAACTGGCAATCTCGTATATTTTCAGTGCAATTTCATTATTTTCAATGAAATCTTTCAAGATTTCCTGTCTGTATACAATTTCATCAATGGAATCAGCACTGTTAAGGAGAAATGCTGTAGAATTTTTAAGAAGGAATTCATCACCGGATGCCATGATGTTAAGTATTGGTTTTAGGCCCAGATCATTTATCAGTGCATTGCTGTTCCAAGGGAGCGTATCAGTATGATGTTTTATTCCATTATAGTCTAGAAGATATGTTTTTATCATGAAATTCTCCTCCTTAACATCTCATACGTGACCCCGTATTTCTCCGCCAGTGCCTTAGCATAGGCCATGCCGTCAGATTTTGTGGGTAATATTCTATAGGTTCTCATCTCTGGATTTTTTTTGTCAACCTGGCTAACATAACTTCTGGTTCCCGGCAATTCAGCCAGTTCATGTATAAACGTTACGTAAAGGCATAAAGAACCCTTTTCACGTATTTTCCCTATTATGTTTTTACCGATTTCTATACCATCCTTGAGTGTTGTAGAACTTAGCATCTCATTGACAATAATAAGGCTTTTACCGGTTGCATTATCAAGTATGTAATGCATTCTTTCCAATTCTTCCTCCAGTCTTCCAATAGCATTTTCTGGAACCTCAGATTTCTCAAAATGTGAGTATATTCTATCAACTTTTAATATGCTTGCATTTTTACCGGGGATGGGGAATCCAAGCAGGGCGAGATAATGTGCCTGTCCAAAGGCTCTAGCGAAGGTGGTTTTGCCTCCATTATTTGGTCCTGTAACAATAATTATACGTGAATCTTGATCAGCCATAATGCTATTTAGAACTGGGATCCTCTTATGATCGGCAAGTTTTTTCGCCAGTGCAACATCAAAGAAATCAATGCAATACATTCTCTGTGGGTCCTGTTGTATCTGGGGAATGCAGAATGAAAGCCCGTTTTCTTCCATTGGCTCTATATATTTTAAATATTTTAGGTAAAAATCAATTTCATGCATGAACCGGGCTATAGTAGGCTCCAGAAAATTTAATCTTCTTCTGTAAAATTCCTTTAACCTGTTAAATTGCTTCGGGTAAAGGGATGATACCAGTTCAACAAGGGCTGCCTCAACATGGCCAAATCCATATTTTAAATTCTTTCCAGAATCTACAATGTCTCCATCAAGAAATTTGGAAAATATTTTCTCCACTTCTGTGGCATAATTATCGGACTCCTGATCTTTTCGTACAGTTATTTTTACACCCTTGATTGTCATCATATACTTGATAGAAGAAAGATCCATTTCCAGTTCTTTGGTTTCATCTTCGAGAGATTTGAATTCCTTTGATTCCATATACTGTCCAATATATTCTCTAATACCTATTAGTCCCTCTGATACTATGGAAGGTTCATTCAATTCATTATATAAATGCTTAAGGGCATTGCAGTAAATGTAAACAGAATCCAGGAGCCATCGTTCTCTTTGGAGGTTGTATAAATCACCTAATTTCCCAATATTGTAGAAAATGGTGGATGATGTTTCGGAAAATTGTTTTATAGCATTAAATATTTGTGGACTTCGTAAATCATTAAAAATTTGCTGCCTGTATAGGATATCCTCTATGCTATCTAATGGTTTATATAATACTTCTTCAAAATCCTGGTTATTTGTGTTTCCCAGAATGCCTTTAAAGATTATTTTAAGCGACAAATCTTCAAATAACTCATTTTTATGGTCAATTTCATCAATGGCTTTATTACTCCTGAATATTATACTTTCAAATGTCAATGTATCACTTCCACTCTATTCTGCAGGAGTCATCAGCATCGTGGCAGTTAATGGAACTCCATCCATATTATTATCATAATTATGATTCCGGATTTAACATTTGCGAGTGGCAATCCTATTTTCGTAAGCTGGGAGATAAAAGTGAGTGAAAAGTTTCTACCTGGCCATATAATACTAGACATATAGCCCACGATCTCGAAAAGTTGGAACACCCTATACAGTTAGTAATCTCTCATTTTATCAATGTTGTAAATTACTGGAAAAAGGTATTTATCAGTGATGCCATAGTAGATTTTCTAATATAATGGTAATGACTATTGCACAATACATTCAACGTCAATATATTGCATACAGAATGCGATAATGATTACTTTTACATCCAAATTCAACATTCCGAAATTCATCAACAGAAGAAAAACCATGACATTAAGGGAGAAATAGAAAAAGTTTCCAGGATACCTATAGACAGTGAGGATTCCAGTCTATAAAAGCACTATACCAGGATATCAGATTCACGAAGGTATTTACTATCATCTATTGAAATGGAGCCTTTTTTAAACTTGTTAAGATGTTTATGACAATACATAGGTTTATATGCACTTTCAAATTTTGAATGTATGGTTGATGAAATAAGTTCCTTTGAAAAGGAAGCAAATAAGAATTATGGCAAATTAAGTGAGAGTTTTCCAAAAGGCAGCATAAATATACTTTCTCCAGACATTCTGAATATCCTGATCACAAATGCAGGAAAGTCAAACAATATAGATTATAAGTCAGGTGACACTACGTATACAGTCACATTTAGCAGTTATACGAAATTGGATAAGGATGGCATGGTGGGCGTGTATTCGGACTTGCCAGAAGATTTAGATATAAGGGAGATAACATTCATAGTAACCGGCTTCCATGCAAAATGGGATACGGAAGTAACCTTCTCAAAGGAATATATGAGTGTGATGCCTGACAGAGAATTGAAGCATCTTATAAATTTTCAGAGAGCAGTATTGAAAACTGGAATTATAAAATAAGGTTCATTAGGCCATACAATTCCTTTTAATCTATAATTGTTTAGTTTATAGATGAAGCATGATTGAAATATTTTACTATAAAGGAAGGAAAGAGGAGCCAACTAAAGAATAACCCATCATGGAATGTCTAGGAGACTTATGAAGACGGTTTTAATTTCTTCCACTCTGCATTGGGAAAAATGAATTAGACATGATCATGGAGAATAAGGATATGCTGTGGTTCTATGCAGCAGAATTAGGCACAACCTTACACGCCCTTATCTCTTAATCAACTTAAAATCCAATGAATGAAAATTATACATTTCAAAAGAGTTCCGGATTCTCTTGTTCTACTTTTTTCATTGCTTTGTTAAAACTATCCATTATTTGTATTACAATTAGAGAGGTAAATACCATAATGATTCCTACGATAGTAATTATATAAGGGAAATAGAGGAATTTTGACAGGTATCCAAAAACAAATGCCATAACAGGTGAGGCACTGACAGAAAACATGGCTGTAAGGGAATTAAATTTTCCAGTAATGCTGCTGGGTATGGAATTCATTATCATTGTTTCAATATAAATATTAATAAAAGCCAGAATTATTCCTAAGACAAATGTTCCAATTCCATCCAAAATAGGTATTCTATTAAAGGAAATTAGTACGAATATTCCTCCCACAATAAAAACATAAAATGCCAGAAGCTTATTACTGTTCAGGTAACCTCTGAAAAAGGATTGCATAGATATTAAACCCCCAACAAGCATGCCAGCAGGAAATCCTGCTATGAAAAATGTATAGTAGATTGATGTGGCATGCATTACTATGTAAATGAGGCCCGATGCAAAAACATCCAGAGCAACAAAAAGACCATTTAATAGCATAGTCAGTAAAAGAAATGGTATTATATTTTTTATGATTTTAATGGTGCCCCCAAATCCATTTTTGACTAGGCTGCGGTGTGATACCCTTATTGTTCCAGAAATAAATACCATTCCCATTGCTAAAAGTGAAATTCCTATGAGGGTAGTATAAACACTGTAATATCTCATGAATATAAAGATTCCACCCAGAAGAATACCGGCCAATGTAAAGATTCCAGAAGTAAATTGATCAGCAGCCTGGGCTTTAGCCATATGATCGGCTGGGATGATTTCCTTAGTAAGAGCTCGAAAATCATCCGATATAACCCACATGAACATGGATGAAAGAAAATCTACTGCGTATATGATAAAAAGGCCTCTCCAAAAAACATGAATGAATAAGTTATCACCATTAGCACATTTACGGCTATATAAATTATGTGCCTGTCATATTTATCTATTATCGATC
>NZ_KI542844.1:2469-3489 GCF_000496155.1 Ferroplasma sp. Type II | reverse complement strand
TCTGCTGCAATTTTCCAGGATGATACGAGACCTGGTATTGAAAATGAAGAAAGAGGTCCGTGTTTCGGTATTTCTTTGTACCCCTGCCCTGAGTAAAAATCTATGTCAGCGGCGGCAGGTGCGAATCCACTTGCGTTTATGCAGTAATATCGACCGTCTTTTATTGTTGCAAATAAATCTCCTCCAAGACCATTAAACTGAGGCTGGACAACAACAAGTGCAGAGGACGCCGCAAGCATGGCATCGTATGCATTTCCTCCTTTTTCCAGTGCTTCCAGTCCTGCCATGGTGCTAAGCGGGTGGCTAGTGGCTACATTATATTTCATAAAATAAATATTTATTTAAACTATTTAAAGAATTTTAAAAAAGCATGTTAACTTATAGTTGTGTATAAGAACATTTTATCAATGTAATTATGTATAAACATTTATATATTCAAATTTAGCTTAGCGTTTATGAAATCCAGTAAGTTAATGGCTATAATAGTTGCAATAATAATAGTTGCAGTTGTAGCTGGCGGGGGATATTACGCATACCACTACGAGACAACGGGAACGTTGAAAATGAGTGCGGCAGATAGCCCACCTTCTATAAATGGAGTTACTGGGGTGTACGTTACCTTCAGTTCGGTGGCACTTCATTCATATAAAGCATCTTCCAACTCTACAGGCTGGACAAATTATTCATTGCATGACAAAACCGTGAATATACTGAACTTAACTGCAAGCAATGCGGCATTCCTTTCCAACCTTTCAGTGCATGCATCATCGTACAATATGATGAAACTGTACATCAAAAACGTAACAGTGCATATAAATTTATCACTTGCAGGCACACTAAACAGCACCACCACAATTAACATGTCACTGGCACATGCCTTTGCACTTGTTATATTTGTGCACCCTGTTACTGTATCGGCACATTTCACAACAAGCATAGTAACCGATTTCAACCTGTCTAACAATATTGAACTAAGCGCACACAAATTCAACATGAACGCAACGGTTGATGTTTTAGCGC
>NZ_KI542844.1:0-1605 GCF_000496155.1 Ferroplasma sp. Type II | reverse complement strand
AAAGAATAGGGTTATAATGAGTACCAGGTCACTTCACAGCCTTGAAAGATCAAGAATTGATGGATATAAGAAAATAGCTGAAAAAGCGGGGATAGAATTCAGGGATATGGATTCCTATGATTTTAAGGTGTACGACATTAGGCAATACGATATACTGGAAGCCATGAAGAGCGGGAGAATGGCCATAGACCAGTATATTCTGGAAAACAAAACCGCATTTCTGTGAAATGTTACTAAATTTTTATTAGTATTATATTAATTAGGTTTCATGAAAGTAGCAGTAATAATGGGAAGCAAATCTGATTTCCCGGTTATGCAGGATGCAGTAAATGAATTGAAAAACTTTGGCGTTGAGGTAGAATACAGGATAGTCTCAGCCCACAGGACCCCTGAATTCATGCTGAAATATGCCCATGATGCCATAGAGAACAACATAGAGGTGATTATAGCAGGTGCTGGAGGGGCTGCACATCTCCCGGGAATGGTGGCTGCAATGACTACCCTGCCGGTAATAGGAGTTCCTGTACAGTCAAAGGCATTAAATGGCCTCGACTCGTTGCTGTCAATAGTCCAGATGCCTCCCGGAGTTCCTGTGGCTACTGTATCTATTAATGGTGCAAGAAATGCTGCACTTCTGGCAGTACGAATTCTTTCAATAAAATATCCGAAGCTGAGGGAAATGATGCAGGCATTTTCGGATAACCAGAGAGATGTTGTCCTGGGTGACAGATTATGAAAATAGGAATAATAGGATCAGGGCAGTTAGGATATATGATGATAAACACAATGAGGAGGTACCCTATTGAATTCTATGTTATAGATGACAATAAAGGCCCTTCCGCTTCTATAGCAGACAAATTTTTTGATGTTTCACAGTACAGGGAGTTTGTTGACTCATGCGATTTTGTTACATACGAATTTGAACACATAGACAGGAACATACTGGAATATGCCAGCCAGAATGGAAAATTAAGACCATCCATCAAAGCAGTCGAACTGAAACAGGATAGATCCCTTGAAAAAAAATATCTCAGTGACCATGGATTTCCCATAGCTGATTACGAATACGCGGAAACCTACAGTGATGCATTTGAGAAGGCCAAGAAATTCGGAAAGGCAGTAATAAAAAGCTGTAGAGGCGGTTACGACGGAAAAAATCAGTATTTTATTGACATTAATTCCAAATTTGAAAAACACCCGGATATGCCATATGTGATAGAAAAATTCATTGATTACGAATATGAAGCCTCAATTATAGCTGTAAGGGATGAAAATGGGAAATTCTACCACTTTGAACCGTCATTTAATTACAATCAGAATGGCATACTCATATACAACATATCTCCAGTAGGCAATACCATAGAGATGATTGATATTGCTAAAAGGCTCATGGAATCCCTGAAATACATAGGAGTAATGGGAATCGAATATTATGTTAAAGACGGCAAGGTAATAATTAATGAATATGCACCCAGGGTCCATAATACCGGGCATCATACGCTTACTGGAAGCTCAGTATCACAGTTTGAGGAACATATACTGGCGGTTGCAGGAATGGATATTATCAGACCTGATCTATTTGTGCCTTCCGGAATAGTGAATATA
>NZ_KI542843.1:2210-3467 GCF_000496155.1 Ferroplasma sp. Type II | reverse complement strand
ATTCTTGTTGTTGCAGATGTTTCCACCGGAGAGGGCAGAAAAAGAATTTTCAGCGGCACGAAAGAAAGATTTGGAAATCCAAATATTCTGGTCAATAATGCAGGTGTTGGTTTTCTGGAACCATTCGGAAGCATAGATGAAAATCATCTTCAGGCAATGTTCAGTACCAATCTATTTTCACCCATATGGCTTTCAAAAGAATTCATGAATATTTCACAAAAAGGCGTCATAATAAATATGGCATCACTGGCTGGAATATCTCCCTTTCCAGGATTATCCCTGTACGGTATGACCAAGGCAGCACTGATAAGCCTGACAAAATCTCTATCCCTGGAACTGGCTCCATACAATATAAGAGTCAATGGAGTCGCACCCGGGGTTGTTAAAACAAGGATGGGAGACAGTTTGTTAAAAATAATGGATCTGAATGAACAGGATTTTGCCAAAAAATTCACCCTGACTGGAAAGCTAATAGATCCGGATGAGGTTGCAGATACCGTTCTTTATTTAATCAGGAATGAATCAATGACCGGACAGGTTATAACCATAGATTCCGGTGGAGAACAGATGGCCACAGATTACTTCAGGTAGAGTTCTAAGGTTCAAACAATAATATTAATATAGGGATAAAGAGTATATTTATCATGTGCTTTTTTAACAGGTCAATGCTAGGTATAGAATTTAATGGTTCAAGAATGGATTGGAGGCGTGTAAATGTGGTATTTTAGATCCCCTCAAGTTATATTTGGAGAAGATTCACTTTCATTTCTTGAATCACTGTCAATAAAAAAAGCAGTAATAGTGACAGATAAAAACATCAGGAAAGCTGGCCTTGTTGACATAGTTAAGGGCAATATGCCTGATACTGAGATATTAATAGTGGACGATATTCCCGAGGAGCCAAAATACAGGGATATGGCAAAACATTTAGATGATATTAATAATTTTTCACCGGAATATTTTATATCTATAGGAGGAGGATCTGTTATAGACAGTTCAAAAATTTTATTCTTTAAATATGAACGTCCCGATCTTGAATTCTATGATGTAACCCCCCTGGTAAAACTCAATTTGAGAAAAAAGAGTCGGCTAATTGCAATTCCAACCACCAGTGGAACCGGATCAGAATGCACCTGGGCCGCAATGGTTTCTGATGAAATGGAAGTAAGAAAGGATGAATTAGCATCTCCAGAAATAATGCCTGACTATGCTATACTGGATCCACAAATGGTGAAATCTCTGCCGAGAGCACAGACA
>NZ_KI542843.1:0-1186 GCF_000496155.1 Ferroplasma sp. Type II | reverse complement strand
TNTAACAATTGTTTAACGTAATACTCTTTTTTAGCCTCTAATTTGTCTTTTATCTCGGAATTTGAAGTAAAAAAATTTCTTATGCCTCCATCTTCGCTGGAATATATATTAGGATTAAAATATATAAAAAATGTAATTTCCATTGGATCTAAAGTTTCCACCAGAAATTTTACATTTTTGATTATTTCCATATTGTTTTTATCTAGTTTAAAGTTATCCAGACCTTTTTTATTCGATTTTATTAACACACTGCTATTATGCCTATCCACGGAGATATACCCGTATCCCTCTAAAGTTTCAATTTCGCCATCTACAAATTCACTAAAAGGACCCAGTTTATATGGTTCAAAATCTATCAGATTGGCTATTTCCATGAAATTGTAACATTCTCTCTGACTAAGTGATAGAAGATAAAAGAATATCCCTTTCTGCAAACTTAGCTTACTTATAGATTTATTTGAGGCTATATTAACTATAGCGGCATCCATGAGATCGCCCAATTTGAATATATCTATTTTTTTATTTGTCATATTGTTTAATTCCCACATATTATAATAGATTATTAGAAAAACATATAAATAGATTCCTTATTAAGAATTTATGGAGTTCCGTCTTTTGAACGATATAGACTATTTCTCTATGAAAATTTCCAATATAGAAGGTAATATAAGGACGACTCCTTCCAGGGCATTTAAGAGAATAAATTCACAGTATGATAATTCCTATTTTACTGAAATTCTAACATCAGTACGGCATGATAATCTTAAAGGGCAAATAAATTACGATTTATTTGATAGAAATATTGAAAGAAAAATAAAAAATAACGAGAATAATCAAAATATAAATATACTTACCTTTTTTGGTGACAAAGAAACTGACATCTCAGAAATTTCGAAATTTGAAGATATAGGACTTATAGATAATTTTGAAAAATTATTTAACGATAACTTGATATCAATGCCGTTTGCATTAAGCCTGTACAATAAAAATAATTATGATACTATTTACTCCCAAATAAAAACATCCTATGATCAATTTGTAACATCTGTGAGTACTAAAAACATATTTTGTTATCTACCCGTGTATATTGATTACAAGAAAATACGGGATTTTTTAAATTTTTATTCAGACAAAGATCTTGGAACTGTGTATCATTCTGGAGGAACATATAATGCAATTCCCGTAT
>NZ_KI542842.1:0-2130 GCF_000496155.1 Ferroplasma sp. Type II | reverse complement strand
TAAATATTACCATGAATGTCAGCCCACATATAAAGCCATAGCATGAAATCTCAATAAAAATTAGGTTTTCAGTGATAATATAAACACAGGTAAATATTAAACTCTAACTCCCGTTATTTTGCATAATAGGTATTTCAAGAGCCTTAATTATTTCCCCAGATTTTTTCGGTATTTCAGATATCTTCCATTCCTCACCGATCTTGAGCATGTTCACACGCTGAAGATGTTCTATTACATCTTCCGGAGAGTATTTCTTGAGCAGGTCATGCTTTCTCAGCAGGTTATAGATCCTGTAATGCATTATCAGTGATAGGAAATTTACAAACGTCCATCCCTGCATCTGGTAATCATCCCTCATGTATGTCCTGTCACCGTGTATTGTATTCTTGAATGTGTCATATGACTGCTCTATATCCACACGTGATTTCAGCATATCATAAACGATCTCGCCGGAGACTTTCAGGTTTGTCATGACAGATATGGTTCCCATTCTCTTATTGATCTTTATGAATCCTGAAGAGTTGGAATGCCTTTTCAGGTAGTCCTTCTCCTCTGCCTTAAGGAAATCATTCCTGAATGTGTATAATGTCCTGCCATTACTTTCATATTTTGAATAGAATATGGGATGATCCTGGAACATGAAGTGTTTCTCCCCTTTCATGGAATAATCTATAAGCCTTGAGTTCCTCCTTAATGGTATTATGAAGAATATTTTCATGGCATCAAGAGCCTGGACATTCTTCAGGGAATAGAAGCCGGTATCAGCCACTAAGACTATATTCTTCGATCCGGTTTCTTCCATTGTTATCTTCAGTGACATCACACTGTTTATTGATCCTGGAAGTATCCTGAAATATACCGGTGCATCATGCTCCAGTGAGAACAGGAAGAGCAACTGTACCTGGGGGAGGTACTCCTCCATGCTGTTATGCCCAAGTGTGGCGGATATTACGCCCTCACTCATTGAGAGCACATGTGTCAGGTCCACTGCAAGGTATCTCTCATCCCTCATGAATGATTTCATAAAGTCTGTCACTGACTTCCTGTCGGTGCCTATATTCCTCAGCATGTCACCTAAGACATCTGGTGAGACATGCACATCCTTTACTGTTTCAGACAAGAATGATGTCCTGTAATAGAAATCAACGTTTTTCATTGGAGATACATTGATAAGGCGCATGCATGCGAATATGAATATCTCCTTCCATTCAGGAAAATGGTTTTTAAGGGATGCAACCAAATCACCGGATATATGCTGTAAGAGGAATGAAGAACCGTATTCCTTGACAGATATGTGTTCATAGCGTTTCATTACCCTCTTTGTCTTGGGTTCAATGATGCCATCAGGTGTTATTCTGCCAAGGTATTCACCTGTCTTCATCTGTGCCCTCTTCATTTCAGGGTTCCATTTGCTTGAGACCCTGTAGAGATAGTACCGGTCATCCCTCTTCATAACAAGCGTTCCTTTCTTCTTGAATTTCAGTACTCAGTCCGGATGTGTCATATTATGTATATACATAATATGTAGGTATATAAATATTCGTATTTGATCCCTTAAAACAAAGAAATTCTCAAAACATATTATGCATAATTGCCAGAGTTAGAGATTAATATTATTGGGACAATTGCGGGATCAGGTATTATGCTTACTAACAATATGGATTTCTCAATCTCATTTCCCTTTGATTCCTGCGATTTTTCCTCGTGCCTTGCATTCAAAATTATATATGCCGCCACAAACACAAGCAATGCAACGGCGAATATCTTTATGTCGAATTGGGGAAAAAAATACACGCCGAATATGGCTATTGCAAAGGATAATATGGAGGAGAATATGCCATGAATTAAGCCAAGGCCAAAGGAAAGAACCCCTGTTTCCTTACTTTTAAATTTTTTATGGAGCGAATATGAGAGTATTGGTGTCCAGTGATCAGGTGCTACCATGTGAAGAACGGCAATCAATATGGAAAGGCCAACTATTGCAACTGGAAGCAAAAGATATAATGCCAGCATAGTGGGTTATAGTTCCGTGTTATAAAAAAGTAATGGCTTATCTTCCGCAAACCCGGCCTGTAGCCTTAATAGTCTAAATTGTTTTTAAAAAATTGTTAAATACGAAATGAATATGGT
>NZ_KI542841.1:6994-9469 GCF_000496155.1 Ferroplasma sp. Type II | reverse complement strand
CGAGACATACTCCCATTACAGGCATTTCATTGCTTTTTTCCCTGATAATTCCCTTAAGGGTTTCAGTGACTCATGTGCTGGGTCTCCTGGCCCATTTGGTATAAAAATTGCATCATAGTGGAACTTTATGCTGAAAAAATCATAGTTGTAGGGAACTATATGCAGTGAAGCTGTTTCGCTCAATCTTTTTATGAGGCTATTTTTTGTTCCCACATCCACAAACAGTAGCTCTTTTTTGTGGCCCGAATCATAATACTGGTATTTTTTCCTTGATACCTGTGATACAAGGTCAAGTTTCATTGTATCTTCAAATGTATCCGGCAATTCATTTATATTTCTAATATAACCCTTAATTGCCCCAGCTTTTCTGATTTTCTCAACCAGTGATCTTGTGTCTATTCCGTCTATTGCCGGAACTCTGTTTGCCTTCAAAAAATCATTGAACCCAACCCCTGAATCGCCACCGGAAAGAATACTATGTGCATCCTTTGTAATAATCCCGGCAACCTGGATCCTCTCAGATTCCATATGCTCCATGCTTAATGGATAGTTGGCAATTTCAGGAAATGCAAAAATTAGTATTTCACCGGCATATGATGGATCTGTAATAGTTTCAAGGTATCCGGACATTGAAGTCGTGAAAACTATTTCCCCGTTTGCTTCCCCCTCATAGCCATAAGCATTGCCCTCATAGGTGGTTCCGTCTTCCAGTAATAAATATCTTTTCATTTAAATCTTAAAAAACCTAATTTCAACTTTAAATATATCATTTTCTATTCATTTTTACATTTTTCATGATAATGTAATATATTTACTGTAAATTCAAATGACCCTTTCATTATCCTTAATCAACCTCCATATTTATGTATTTCCTTAATGACCATTCCTCATTGATATCAATTGCTATTGAAACAACCAATCTCATTAATGAATCATTGTTTGGAAATGCTGCAATCTTCCTTGTCCTTCTTTTTAATTCCCTGTTCAACCTTTCTGTTACATTGTTTGTATGTATTTTCCTGTAATGCTGTTCAGGGAATGATATATATGAATACAATGAATCATACCAGCCATAGAACATGTCAATGGCTTTATCAAGATGCATTTCCTCCATTCTATCTATGGCTACCTTAAACAATGATTCATCAATTAGAGCCTCTGAAACTATTCTTGATATGGATTTCCACTGGTCTTTTCCCATTGTTTTCCTTAAATTCTTTAGGAAATGGAAATGGCAGTACTGCCATAATGAACCAGGAAATGATTCCTTAACAGATTTCATTATTCCCTTATGGCCATCTGATATTACCAGTTTAACTCCAGATAATCCCCTTTCCTGTAATTTATAAAAGAAGTTATTCCAGTCTATTTCATCCTCTGAATTGTATATGTCCATGGATAATATCTGCCTTATGCCTTTACTGTTTACGCCTATTGATATGTACAGTGCCATTGATTTGTATTTTCCATTCTCCCTGATTTTGAAGTATGATGCATCTATGTATAGGTATATTATTTTATCATCTATTCTTGTTTCTAAGAATTCTTTTACCTTAATATCTAGCTCCTTGTTCAATGATGATACATATCCAGGTGATACCTTAACACCAAGTTTGTTTATTACATTATTAATAGACCTTGTGGAAACACCATTAATGTATGATTCAACTATTACTGATTCTAATGCCTTTTCAACAGTGGAGTATTTGTCAAATACTGATGTTGTGAATGAACCTGATCTAATATCCGGCTTATCAAGAATTAATTCTCCATCCACTGTATTCAACTTCCTCTTCTTATAGCCATTCCTGTAACCCTTTCTTTCATTATTCCTCTCGTATTTATCAGCCTTTAACTGTTCAATGGCCTCCTCATCCATTACATTGTTTAAGAACCATGTAATCAACTCTTTCTTTCCTTCTTTTCTATCTTCAACGAAAAGCTTTATTAATTCTTCTATACTTATTAATTGACTCTTTGCTTGTGTCATTTTTATCACTTTAATTTTGACATTGCAAAGAGTCATTTTAAATTTACAGTAAAACAATTACATTATCGGATTATATAATAGAAAAATACTATAATAAATAATTCCTCTTTGAAATACCTTAAAAATTAAACAGATACTATTTAATCAACCATAAAAATAAAATTTTAGGGCTAAGATTACAGAATTCTTAAAAAATTAATTTATGGATAATTTAGGTATTCTTTCCATCATGGGGTTCAAACAGTTAATAAATAGTATTATATATATTTGTAATATGTTGTCATAAGTATCATGGGAAAACTCTATACCATAAGGGATGCCTGTAAAATACTCCAACTCAATCCGAACACACTCAGGAAGTGGGACAGGGAAGGAAAGATCAGGTGTGTCAGGCTCTCGAATAACTTCCGGCGTGTGCCTGAGAGCGAGATCAATCGTATACTCGGCATAAAAAATAACAGGATGTCTTTCATCTATGCAAGGGT
>NZ_KI542841.1:0-6944 GCF_000496155.1 Ferroplasma sp. Type II | reverse complement strand
TTTCTATCTTCAACGAAAAGCTTTATTAATTCTTCTATACTTATTAATTGACTCTTTGCTTGTGTCATTTTTATCACTTTAATTTTGACATTGCAAAGAGTCATTTTAAATTTACAGTAAAACAATTACATTATCTCGAAATCTATCAAAATTACATTATCTCCCATGACATTTTCTATTGACAATTTCTTGCCCATTCCTCTTGCCCATTCCTCTTGTACATTTTTGATTTATCAACTTTATTCTTTGATTAAATTGGGAAAGTAAATCACCTGTCCGGTCAGTAGAACCTCCGTTAATAACCACAATTTCATAATTAGTGCTTAGTAAGGGAGTTAAAAACTGTTCTACTATTTCTTCTGAGTTATAAACGGATATGCATATAGAATATTTCATCAAAGTGAATTTTTTAAATGTATTAAAACATACTGTATAAATAATGATACTTATTTTCCACAGTGTAAACTACTTCTCATGCTAAATAAAATATTATAATCAAAATAAATGTGATTAATTTATATAATGTAACTTAATTCATGCTTAATGAAGAAAGTGAAAGAATTGGATTATCTATTTATTACGTGGGGAAAACCTTTTAATCATTCTTCTGGAGCTGTGAATAAACAAATTGATTTTCTTTCAAATTCATTGGCGGCCGACGGTTGGAACGTGGGCATACTTTATATGTCTTATGCCTCAGTTTCTTCATTTTACGGATTTTCTAGAAAGAATAGTGTTAAATTATTTTTAAAGATCGAAATAGCTAAAGTACTTTATAGTAAAATATTTTCTAAAGTCTATTTAAAAATTAGGAAGAGAAGTTCTAATACATATTTAAATCCAAAAATCAATATCTTTATTTCAAATTATAAATTACCTAATGTTCACATAAAAAGGCTAGTAACTAGTTATTGGTGGGGAATTTTGGTACCGGATCAAACAAAAAACGTTGAGAATTTTTATTTTTTGCTTTATCACGATTATTCAGTTGATATAAAAAATAGCAATGTCAAAAACCTAAAATACCTAGAAACTGCCTATAAAATTAGCAATAAAATATCTGCCAACCCTCTCCTTAATAAAAAATTTGGTATCAACATTCCATTAATAACAGAAGGTATAAGTCTTGATGAATATAAATGTACAACAACTTTTGACAATAAGAACACAAATATGATTCTTGTGCCTTTAAGGTCTAATGCAGTAAAGGGTGCGGAATATGCAATTGAGGCATTAAGGCTCATTAATAAAGAATACCCAAATTTGTCTATTGTTGGTTTCGGCGATTATAGTAATCCTTTGCCAAATTTCATAGAATTTCATTATAATATATCTCAAAGAGAACTTAAACAACTATATTGTAAAGCAGGATTCTTTTTATTACCATCTCTAGAAGAGGGAATTTCAGAACCACTTATAGAAGCAATGATAGCAGGATGTATATCAATATCTACTCGATGTGGTGGTCCCGAAACTGTCATCACTCACGGTAAAGATGGCTTTTTGGTGCCATCCAGAGACCCTAGGGGAATATTCACTCAATTTAATAAGTTAATGAATAAAGATATACATCTTAAGAAAATTTCAGAATCTGCCATAGAAACCGCAATGAAATATGACATTAGGAAAACGTATGAAGATTTCATTAAAGCAATAGATTTCTATGAAAATCAAAAATAGATAAAATATATTTTCAATGTGCCCTGTAAAAGGACTCTATGGATTCACAGATATAGGATATATCCTCAGAGGACAGCTTAACGCTGCTTGGTAAATTTATGCCCCTTTCAGATATGTCTACACTGAATCTGTAATCTCCTTTATTTAACTGGATGTAAGGGGGCATTAAATGCACAGGGTAAAAGAATCTTCTCGTGTCTATGCCCTTTCTGTAAAGAAAATCTATTAGCAGTTTCATTTCATTCTTATCTTTAGCCAGTATGGAATATAACCAGTATGTGCCATTATAATTGTCACCGGTGGGATGTGGTGTCACATAAGCCTCCAGGTATTTTTTGTATTTCGCAGCAATTTCCCTTTTTCTGCTGATAAAATAGTCAAGCCGTTCTAACTGTGCAACTCCCAGTGCTGCCTGCAAGTTTGTCATTCGATAATTGTATCCTATGTACTCATGCCAGTACCTGTTCTCTGGTGTCATTCCATGGTCCCGGAGAATTGACATCATTTGATATATCTCATCATTATTGGTCGTGCAAAATCCACCTTCCCCCGTTGTCATGGTTTTATTTCCATAAAATGAGAAACATCCAACATCCCCGAATGAGCCCAGTTTTTGTTTTTTATATTCGGTTCCAAGTGATTCAGCAGTGTCCTCTATTACATAAAGATTGTACTTTTCCTTTATCTCCATAATCCTGTCCATATCAGCAGAGTTCCCATAGAGATGCACAACTATTATTGCCTTAGTCTTTTTAGTTATTAACCTTTCCAGCTTCTCAGTATCTATGCACCAGCTATCCCTGTCAATGTCACACAAAACTGGGGTGGCTCTGTTATACAATACTGCATTCACAGGGCTGATAAAGGTTAAATCCGGCACAATAACCTCATCCCCCTCCTTAATCCCTATAGCCGACAGGGCAAGATGGAGGGCTGTTGTGCCGTTAGAGGTAGTTAGGCCATATTCAGTCCCTATGTAAGACTTGAATCCCTTCTCAAATTTTGATATATATTCGCCATGTGAACTTACCCATCCCGACCTGACAGCATCATCAACATATTCTATCTCCCTTTCACCTATATCAGGTTCAGATACTGGAATCATTTTACATTACCCCTGTAAGTTTTTAGAAGGTTGTTTTCATTTGGATAATTCGGAACATCCCATGCGAATTTTTCTCCCTCCATATACCTGTTCCATCTGTCAATTTCTGTTTTAACCATCATGTTTACCAGCTCCCTGAACTTTGTTTTTGGCTCCCATTTCAGGATATCCCTGGCCTTTGAATAGTCTCCCTGTAGGGTAGGAACATCCAGTGGGCGGATAAATTTTTTATCTATTTCAAGATAGTTTGCATAATCTTCCTTTATGTAATCAAATGCATATTTTATGAATTCCTCTACCGTATGCGTTTCATTGGTTGCAATTACAAAATCATCGGGCTTTTCCTGCTGAAGCATTGTATACATTGCATCAACGTATTCAGGAGCATATCCCCAGTCCCTCTTTGCATTGATATTCCCAAGATGTATCTTTTTTTCAAGCCCAAGGTTTATCTTAGCCACCTCATTGGCAATTTTTCTTGTGACAAACTCCATGCCCCTCAGTGGGGATTCATGGTTGAAAAGTATTCCCGAAGCAATAAAAATGCCATATCCCTCTCTGTAAATTTTGGATATCCAGTAACCATAAAGCTTGGCAGCCGCATATGGGCTCATGGGGTTAAATGGATCATTTTCAGTCAGTGGCTTGCCATTATAGGATGAACCAAACATCTCGCTTGTGCCTGCAAAATAAACTTTGGTTTTATTGGAGTACAGTTTAACAGCCTCCAGAATCCTTGTTACTGAGAGGCCGGTAACCTCGGCTGTAGCCAAAGGGGATTCGAAGGATGCCTCAACAAAGCTCTGGGCTGCAAGATGGTAAACCTCATCTGGGTCAGAAGCCTTGAACGCATTGAGAATTGATGATAAATCAGAAAGGTCCCCGGATATTAAATTTACCTTGTCGTAGATATCCAGAGCCTGCAATCTCCAGAAATTTGGAGTGCTAATTCTTCTGTATAACCCATAAACTTTGTAATTTTTCTCTAAAAGCAATTTGGCCAGATAAGCGCCATCTTGCCCGGTAATGCCTGTGATCAAAGCCGATTTCATTATAAAGCATTTATTCGACGTATATAAAATTCTTTACATTAAGTGTCAGTTAAAAATTAACGTCAGATATTATGGAAGCCAGATCCGAATATGAAGGTATCTTTTTATTATTAGTTGTATTTGGCTTTCCAGATTCAAAGAATTTTACTCCATCTCTTATGACTCTTTCCAGTGCCTTAATATCTTCAATAGGAACAATATAAGCTCCATATTGGCTAAAATCCTTTGCACACCCAGCTGTGGTAGTAATGACATACATTCCGAGAGATATTGCCTCAAGCCTGCTTATTGCAAAGCTTTCATGCCTTGATGCAAGGCAGAAAATAGAAGAATTTCTGTATTTTTCTATTAATTGTTTTCTTGTGAGGAGCCCAAGAAATTTTACCTTCTCTGATATTCCTATTTCATTTATTAGCTGCAATAGTTCCTTGTAATAGTTAGAATCTGAAACCTCGCCTATTATTTCTAGAGTCCAATTCGGATTTGTTTTTACTATGGAAGCAAATGCTCTAATTAAAATATCTAATCCTTTATCAGGTGTAATTCTAGATACAGTGATAATATTTTTTTGTTTATTAACCTCGTCATATCTCTTCAGAAAATCATTTGATACACTATTTGGAACTACTCTCAGCCTATTCTTAATTCTTGGAGTATCCATGAAAATTTGATATCCGCAGCTGGTTTCTGTAATAATGCGTTGGAAAACAAAAGATAAGCCGACATAATATAAATATATCAATTTTTTTCGTAATTTTTTCATGTGTAAAAGCTCGGACCCATCATTATCAAGTTTCAATATACGTCTACTTTTTACCTTAAATATTTTGCAATATAATGTGTATATAAGCATTATAGGACCGGTTAATGTTGAGTTGTTAAATGCTATTATAATATCGGGTTTTTCTTCTCTCAGAATTTTAAAAACGGCTATCAATTCGTTAAAATTAAGAAAATTTAGCAATCTTGGAATAATATGCATCTTTCTATTATCGGTAACTACATATTTGGAATCTAAATTATTTGTTTCGTGAATTTTTATGCCAAGATGCCTGTATTCCTCTGATTCCATTTTTCCTACAATAATTTGTGAGTCAAATCCTATATCTCTGAAACCTATGGGTATAGCTCCAAGTGCCTTGTGTATATACTTGTCAATAAATTCTGAGTATGGCAGGTAAAGAATAAATTTTGCCATAATAATGTTGGATATGGAAGATGCTTATTAATACTTTTTCGGTCCAACCTATGGCGATTATATACCGTTGGACGAATATTTATTTTATATGTAATTTCTTACTGAAAAGACGGGATAATACAACATTTATGATGTATGTGCAAACTTTGCACACACGTATGTTTGGGTCAAAAATAGCATATTTGAACTAATAAAAATGATAAGAAATTATTATTTATCTGACCACATATAAGCGACATAGGGTCCAACGACGTTGATTATATGCTATTGGTTAAATATAAGATTTTTGTGTGTTAATCTACCGTAATGCGTCTTTCCTCTCACTGTAGATGTACGTCAAGAATCTTTTTGTGGGCATTAGCAACATTAAACCAATCTTGATGCTGGTTAATGAAATCATCTAGAGTGGCATCATTAAAGCTGATATTCTTATTACTCAGTATATTTTGTGAAATTTCCACCATTTTTCTTATATCAAATTCCTTAACGAGTTTAACACAACTGAAATTTTTATACAGTGAAATTCCTGCAATGTCATAGGCTACAACAGGTGTTCCTAAGTATATGGCCTGTAATATAGATAGTGAAAAAGAATCACTATGGGAAGGATAGATCATTAAGCTTGCAGTTGATAATTCTTGATATAATTCATCATCCGTGAGTTTACCCAGATATTTCACGCTTTCATTAAGATCATATTTTGATAAAAGGGTGAAAAAATAAGTTTTTTCGAATTTGTGTTGGAATTCCCCTGCAATGATAACCTTCACATCAGAAGTTTTTGTAATATCTTTTACAACACGAATAAAATCAAATATTCCCTTTCTATACACCAATCTTGCAAAAAATATGATTTTATTCTCTTTTGCCATCCCACGGTATTTTTGAATTTTAGTGTCCAGTGCATTTGAGGGTTCTAGCCTATAGACATTTTTAAATTGAATGTGCATATTTTTCTTATAGGAATTATTGACTATGGATATAAATTCAAGATTTTTATTACTTATTAGTTTTTTTAATGTCAATTTTCTATTTATATAGTCATATATAGATATACCAGCTACAAACAATGATAAACGTGGTGCAATTAACGATAATGCGAAACCCGAGTACAGCTCATGGAAAAAGTGCATATTCACATCCCCTAAGTCCTGAAGACAGACACCCATTTTCTTACCCATTCTCCTACTTAGTGTTAGTGATAACTCCCCTCCATATTTGAAATTTTCAGCATAATATTGAAAATCCAAATCATATATAAAATCGCAATTTTCTATTTCCATGCTATAATGTTCAATAATATCTTGCATAATTACTTCTTTTCCGGAAAAATTAATGAAATATTCGCTAATTTTAATATTGATGGTATTTAGATATTTTATATATTCAAAATCGCATGATCCTTTTTCTTGATAGGTTTGAGGCTCCGGAAAATAAACTATGTCATAAAACTGTGGAAATCTTTCTATAACTTCACGCATGTGCTTCTGCGCTCCTCCTACTTTATTAAACAATATCCCATTGGCAAAAATGGCGATCCTCAATAGCCATGCATTTAAAATTAATATTTAATCATTGTTTATTAATTATAATCGATAAGTTCCATGCCTTAAGAGACGGGATTAAACCATAGAAACATATATTGTTATTCTTACGAATAGCATGTTACTCTAGATGTGTTCTTACAACTAGGTAGATGACATGACATGAAGGAACCCAATCCTGTGAAGAATATACCATCAACCTTTGAAATGTGATGCCAAACGATAAAGTTGTGGGAGGTAGTAATTTAACCTTTAGTACCTAACATATTTTATATATAGTATTGATTAACGAGAATGGGAACTGCATTATTTCTTGGGCATGCAAATACAGAAATGCGAGGAGGTCCAGCCATATTCAAATCTGT
>NZ_KI542840.1:2216-3616 GCF_000496155.1 Ferroplasma sp. Type II | reverse complement strand
ACAGAATATACACCATGGATTCTGATTCAAGAAGGGAAATAGGGGATTATATACGAATTGAAGGATTGAATATGGAAGACCTGAAAATGCTTGATGACAGCTATTTTGAATTTGGCATACTTAAAAAATTCAATATTTACATATCAAATTTCTATAAAAATTTGGATGAAAATTATATAAAAAATGTATTTGGTAAGGCATGGTGGAATTATATTAATTACCTGGAAAAATTTTACAACGGAGAGAAAATTATAGATTTTCTGCGAAATGATAAGGGAAATAAATTCAAATTGCTGATAAAACAGAATAAAAGCAATGAAAAAGCCTCCATAGATTATGACAGGATAATGCTTGAAAAGATCCTTGAGGATTTCAAAAAAAGTGCACTTGCCGAGATAGATGAGCCTGTAACTACCGATATACACCGACTCATAAGATTTCCATACAGCCTGCATGGCAAAACAGGGCTCATGGTGAAGCCCATTGCTATAGATGATTTAAAGGCCTTCACCCCTCTTGACGAAGCCATACCTGATATTTTTCTGGACAGGGAGGCAAAAATCAATTTAAAAATAGACAAGTTCTCCATTAAAATGAATAAAGAGAATTACAACATATTTAGGGGTGAAAATTCAGTACCTCTATACGTGGCCATATTTACGAATGCCATTAACGTTGCTGAATTTATTTAGTCGGTGAGGTCAAGACTTTTTAACCTCTTAAGAAAATCTCCTGGATTTGTGTCAAATAGGGATACGAGCTTAATCAGGTCTTCCCCTTCTATTAGCTCTCTGGTTTTATCCTTGAATGGTAATAGGTCTGCTTTTTTCAGTATACCCTTTTCACCAAGGTCTATTATGGTTTCCCACGCGTTCAGTCGTATGTACTGATTTGAAGACTTAAGGACAATGAAAAGATATTTTTTATTGTCATCATAATCTATTTCACGGATAATCCCGGCTTTGACAAGCATAGGTATCATGTGCCATGCATCACTTACTACTCCTGGATTTTCGCTTTTCAGGCTTTCTATAAAAACATCCTTATATGGACTTAGATACGTACTATGTAAATAACCTCCGTTTACCAGGTCAAGGGCATTCCACCATGCGGTTAAATCACCGTTTTTGATATATGGTATAAGATTTGATTTTCTTCTTTCTATATCCTCCTTTCCAATATAGCCCGAATCAGCAAATCTTCTGGCCAGAACCCATGCATGTACCTTTACAATTTCATCTGTTGTTGTAAGCAAATCAAGGAATTTTTCTTTGTTTTCAATAACATATTCCCTGCTCAGTATATGGTTATCAATAAGAAAATCAACCTTGTACCANGCATCCAGCCTGGAAAATTGATCATCCAGTGACAGTGATTTTAAGTATATGGTTTATTGTTTT
>NZ_KI542840.1:0-1210 GCF_000496155.1 Ferroplasma sp. Type II | reverse complement strand
TCTCCAAAGTTGAGAGATTCCTTTATGGACTGCACAAAATTTATGTAACTTCCTGTAGTATGGGCTCTGTCTGGCATGTTTTTCATCATCAAAGTCGGTAGACTCATGCCAGACAATTGTCAGCTGAAATATATTTTTGATCTACTGTCACGCAGGGGGCTTGTTCCGTGAGGAACAGCGCAAGAGTTGATTAGGGGGCTTTAAAAACATGGAGAAAAACATGAAAGAAAGGCAGAAGTTAGATAGGAGAGATACATACACACCCACGGATGCTCCACAAGTCCGTGGCAACTGTGATCATGCATTAAACAGAGAGGAAACTCTCAGTGTGCATGGTTTAAAAACCCCTTCTAACAACCCCGATGTGGACATACAGTCAGGCATGACTGGACAGGACCTGAGGGTTCCCGTCATAAACATGCGCAACGAACCTTTAATGCCAACATCACCAGGAAAGGCGAGAAGACTTTTAAAACATAACAGGGCAAGGGTGATCAGTTCCAATCCATTCACTAGGTTGCACATCCTGCAAGGGAAATACATGACAAGGTCCTTGATACACTCATAAGATGCCCTTACATAAGACTTCTTAACCCCATGATGGAAGGAACGACATGGAGAGAATACCTAAATTCTCCATAAATTAATTTTTTAAGAATTCTGTAATCTTAACCCTAAAATTTTATTTTTATGGTTGATTAAATAGTATCTGTTTAATTTTCAAGGTATTTCAAAGAGGAATTATTTATTATAGTATTTTTCCATTATATAATCCTCATTATCCTCCTTTATTATTTGAAAACCAAGTTTTTTGTAAAATGATATTGCATTATAGTTTAATTGATTTACATATAATTCAATGTTGGAAATTTTTTCGGCCATGATGATTTTTTCTACTGTGTTAAATAGTTGAGTGCCGTATCCATGTCCTATATAGGTGGGTTCCAGATAAAATCTTAGCAATATTTTATTGATTTTATTTATTTCTATAAATCCTACAAGCACATTGTGATCAAACAGTTCATAAAATAATGGATTGGTATTCTCAATTGATTCTTTTATCTCAGTTTTTATTTTGTTTACTGCATAGTATTTATTTATCCAGTACTGTATATACGCATCTGTGTATATGCCTTTATAAGCATATTTCCATGATCTCTCTGCAACTTTTATTATATCCAGTTCATCTCCATTTCTAACTGGCAATATT
>NZ_KI542839.1:1904-3165 GCF_000496155.1 Ferroplasma sp. Type II | reverse complement strand
TCTGAGGATCCCCTTTACATAAGTCCTATGTAAGTGCAAGTTTTGCCAGTGAAACAGCAAACCTCCATGTTTTAGCATGAGGTAGTTCACAGACATGACAACCAATAACCGTACCAACACAATATGTAATTTAACCTTGATAATACATAGTTTAACAAGTTTATAGCTCGAAAGTCAAGTTAAACTATAGTTCACAATAATAATTAAATCAAAAATTATTTTTTAAGATTTTTTATCATATTATCTGCTACAGTATCAAAAAACTTCTTTATGTAATCATTGTTAGCCACTGCAGGGATTCCAGAATCTGAATCTTGAACTATTTCAGGCATTATTGGTATATTTCCGAGATAAGGTATGTTATAATCCTTTGCAATCTGTTCAGTTCCACCCTTCTTGAATATATCCGTTTCCTGGCCGCAATGTGGGCACACAAAACCACTCATATTTTCAATTATTCCAAGTACTGGCATATTAACTTTTTTGGCGAAATTTATTGCCTTTTTTGCATCAAGCAAGGCAACCTCTTGTGGCGTTATTACTATAACTATCCCATCAGCATCAGGTATAAGTTGACAGATACTTAACGGTTCATCTCCGGTTCCTGGAGGGAGATCGATGACCAAAAGATCCTTATTTCCCCATGATGTATCCTCAAGAAATTGCTGTACTGCCTTATGCCTTATGGCCCCCCTCCATACTACTGGAGTATCATGTGTGGGCAATGCCATTTCCATTGAGATTACATCCACATTATACTTTGTTTTTGCAGGTTCTATTTTGCCTTCCTCATTTCCAAAGGCTTTTTCCTCTTCTATCCCCAGCATTTTTGGGTCATCCGGGCCATTTATGTCGGCATCCAGTAAGCCTACCTTAAAATTTTTCTGTGCAAGGGTAACTGCTAGATTTGTTGCGATTGTTGATTTTCCCACCCCACCTTTTCCGCTCATAACCATTATAGTGTGTTTTACATTATATTTAATTGATTTTCCTGGCGTAAGTGAAGGTCTTGGTGGTGGCTCATTAATTTTTATTGTTCCAGCCATGTCCTTATATTTTATATTAATATATAATGTTACCCGCTTTTTATTCGATCATTCCTCCATTATAGAGATAATCTGGTTTCTGTATGGAAAAGATGGAAAGGCGCCATATCCTGTGGTGGACAGTGCACCTGCTATGTTGGCAAATTCCATGCTTTTGTCTATACTTTCAGTTCTGAGAAATTCAGACGCGAATGCTCCGTTAAAACAGTCACCAG
>NZ_KI542839.1:0-1098 GCF_000496155.1 Ferroplasma sp. Type II | reverse complement strand
CTGGCTGAGGACAGAATAATATCCATATTTATGCTGCCGATGACTTTTATATGTTTCATTCAGGATTATATTAGTATAATTTAAATATTTACTGAATCATGGACTGGCAAACGAAAATATTTTTTATACTGTATACAATATACTTTAAATGTACGATGAAACATGTGTTTTCTGCAGGGAAATAGCAAATAAGGGAAATGCGGCATTTGTCTACGGAAATTCAAACATACTCGCATTTATGGATAATGCACCCATAGAAGAAGGCCATGTTCTTGTAATACCCAGAAACCATTATGAAAATATATATGATGTTGATAAGGATATATACCTTGAACTCCAGCTGGCAGTAAAACGTATAGCAATAGCCATAAGGGAAACGCTGAAAACAGACGGGCTCAATATAGGCCAGAACAATGGCAGGGTTGCAAATCAGATGGTAATGCATTATCATGTACATATAATACCCAGGTATTACAGGAAAAAGATAAACTGGGAAAGAGAAACTGCCCGTATTGATGACCTTGAAATCATTGCAACCAGGATTAGGGCAGGCATTAAAGAGGTAGAATTATGAAAAGTCTTGAGGAATTATATAATAGAGCATTGGAATTGAAGAATAAGGGCATGTCCGATAAGGAAATATCAACAGAGCTGCATCTTTCTGTAAATACTATAACATGGCTTCTGAGCAAGGATCTTAAAGGAAATCGGATTTCAGATACAAAGATCGGATGGCGCAGCATAGGCGTATATGGAAACAGAATAGAGAAAATAGCCGAGATAATGGGAGATATAATAATGGAAGATGTATCCATGGATAATGTAACATCCATAATGGGAATAACCATAAACGGAATACCCTACGCAACGATGCTATCAGATCTACTGGAGAGAGAATTAATCGTATACAGGCCACACCCATCCAGGAAAGAGGGTATGTTTAGCAGCAACTTTGCCGGCGTAAAGGGTAAAAAAATTGTCATAATAGATGATGTTATCAGTACAGGAGAAACAATGAAACGGACAATAGACGATGTACGGAACCAGGGAGGAGAAGTAATACTATGCGTTGTTCTTGTTTCCAAAATAAGTTCAGAT
>NZ_KI542838.1:2545-5169 GCF_000496155.1 Ferroplasma sp. Type II | reverse complement strand
TCAACCGATGTACTGTACAAAATGTCTGCTGGAAATACTGCATTAAATGATACGGAAACAACAGATGGTGAGAATCTTGTTTGTCCCACATTAGTAAAACTCGAATTTGTTGTATTCAGTGGTGTTTTTGATGCCAAAGAGGCATTATTTGAATATATATTAAATGTGTACCTTCCAATGTCAGCAACGCTACCGGTACCATTGTTATAACCTATCCCAAGCACTGAAAGAGTGGATGATTTGCTAAAGGATATCCGTGAATTGTAATTCATTAGAGTTGAAATATTGTATGTATGGGAATCACCTGATGAGTGGAAATAGTTACTGTACTTAAATATTCCAGCAGTAAAATCCATACTTGAAACGTTTAGCCCAGTGTTGCCCGTAAGAGATTTAACGATTGAACCGTTTATGTATCCTGAGGCCATAGCGTAAGAATTATAATTGTTTAATCCCTCATTCTTGCTAAATATTGCTGGTATGCTGCCCCCGTATCCTCTGTTGAATGTGGACATAAAATCGGATTTCAGTTTGTATTCTGGTGCAGAAGATGAATATAGATAGATAGTCACTAAATGTCCAGAGAGCGTTATATTTTTAAGAGTCAGAACGGTATTAAATGTTGTTCCCATCTTCTGGCCAATAGAGGATGCCATGCTTTTAGCCTCGCTGCCATAACTGGTTCCATTGTATGCCAGTATTAAGGCATTCTGGGGAATAAATGACCCAAGTTTACCATAATTTATCCCGTATTCCTTTTCTAAAAGTGATGTCATATTTGCAGTGATTGTAAAGCTGCCGAATATTAACCCATTTCCAGACCAGATACCTGTGCCATTACCGGATTCCATTGCAAAGAGGTTGTATAGATTTCCCTGAGGGGTTATAAGGCTCAACCCTGCCTGATTCGTTGAATTGCCTAATGAAGCGTTTGTAACTGCTACTTCATTATTCGTGTTTATATGGGCAGAACCATTTGATATAGAAAATGGGAACAGGGCATTTACTCCCATAGCTGGTATTCCCACATTTCCAGAAACATTCTCCGTGGATGCATTTAAATCGGTTTGTGGAGTGATTCCCGGGGAAAAAACCATGGCTATGAATATAAAAGCAATGAATATTGATAATGCAGCTGCAACTGCTTTTTTGGAAACTTTCTTTCCTCCATGGAGAATTCTATGGGTAATTGAACCCACTAAAACAGCTGTAACTGCAAAGATTAGATAATTTTCAAGGACGTGGAATGCTATATCCGTTATTACTTTGCCAATGCTGGCAGTGCCTGTACCGGATCCAAGGCTTGATGTTATGTATGGAACTATTACACGTAACACCGGCTCTGTAACTATAGTAGCAAGATTAGTGCCATATGGAACGAAGGCAGTGGCAGCAACAAATGTTGCTAAAAGCCCTCGAGCGGTGCTGCTAATAGCCGATGTGCCATATATGTTAAAAATTGAAAGCCCAAGCATTGCAATGAGCGATACCCCCAGAGTAAGTGTGGTAAATGTCCACACAAGGCTGGCTGAACCCCATGCACGGAGACCTTTCCTTGCCGAAATTCCAACAAGTGCGCCTATAACAATCCACGTTTCCAGTATAATGGTATTCCTGATAGGTGATCCTGCTATAAGATAAACTATTCCCAGAATAAATGGAAAACGGTAGCCCAGATATGGACCGACCCAGTTTACAAGAGGATTGTAACTAACAGATAAAATAACATAAGCTGCAAAGGTAACAGATATATACCCTACTATAAGGGCAGTTAATTTTCCCATGAATAGACATCTAAAAATTTATATATAAATATTGCTATGTATCTAACCTTTTTACAGATTTTTGGATATGATATAACAATTAAATAAAGGAAATCGTTATTGCGCAGATTATGGCCAGGACTATAGATATAATAATTTTATATTCACTTATTAATGGGTATTTTACGTAGGATTTAAAGGATAATTCTCCTGAATAAAATCTTTCTATTATGTCTCTGTATTTATTGTATTTATTATATTTATTATATTTATTATTCACTATGAATTTATCAGAATCTCTCATTACTGCTATTACAATTCCCAATACATTTGCATAATTAATTGGCTCGCTAATAATTGCATTATCTCCCTTACAATTTACAACTGTATCATTAATATTTTGTACCCTGTGTATAAAGGGGGTGCTTAAATTGCAATTCATCGATGAGTTGTATATTATTATATCACCAGTTTCAATATCATCGTCTTCCATATTAGTTAAAGCCAGTACCTGGTCTTCATTCATTAGAGCAGGACTCATGCTTGAGCCATACACAATACTCGTTAGATATCCTGGATCTGATTCATTGGTAAATAAAATGAGTACAAAATCTTTAAAAAAACATAAAAAGCACCGAATAGAAAAACTATAACCAGCATCTGAGAAAAATTAATAATGGCAGCAAAAACTGAAAATAATAACATAACCATAATAAAAAGATTAGAATCAGTTGTGATTTGACTGGGTACACTTTAATCCCATATTCCGCCAAAGGTCTCCCTGTGATTATCTAGTTTGTTTCCTCCTTGGGTTCATCTTTTCTTTTGATAAAATTGCCTGTTTTTTTGATTTCTATTGAA
>NZ_KI542838.1:0-2228 GCF_000496155.1 Ferroplasma sp. Type II | reverse complement strand
TTCATGAATTCTGGAAAGAAGTATTAGTGATATTATTGAGATCAATATAGCAAATACAATTGCCCCGAAAAATCCAACATATATAATTATTGGAACAGCTATAATAGATCCGACCATGCTGGGCAGTTGGCTTGTTATTTCAGCGATACCATTGTTTTTCCCCATAAGGCTAATTCGAGAGATGGATTGCTGGAGTACCCTCTGTGTTGAATATACCAATGAAGTGATAGTATCAGCTCCAATCAGCAGGATAGATAGAACTGCTAAATTTGCTGTACCATATAATAACGCCATAAGTGAGGAAAAAGAAAGGAGTATTATTGTAGCAAATATACAGAATTTCAGCACACTCTTTCTCTGGAAACTATCTATTGCATATCCGAATAGTGGCTCAAGGGAAATCCCTACAATAAGAATCAATATTCCTATAATTCCAAGGTATACTCTACTTAAGTAACCAGATGCCATGATAAAACTTGCTATTATAAAAATTGGCCCCATCCCGGACAGACTTGTAACCCGATATACAGAATACCTGAAGAAATTTCTATAGGAGTACCTTTGTTCTTCATCCTTTATCACAGACATTCGTGTTTATTTGTTATAATTTTATTAATTTATTACTTTATAAAGTTTATAAACTATCACTTTTCACACACCATTCACTTAATAATATAGTGACCATAAATTATTCTATGGTATGAATTCTTTACTCCAACACAACGTTGCCCTTTAACATATTTCTAATTTCTACTGCTAATTAGCTAAAATTTCGCAATATTCTACAGAATAAGGAGTGATTATGTAAAAAAAATGAAGGTGAAAGCGTTAAATATGTCAAATTTTTGGTGGTTCCTATATTAGTACTGAATTATTATAAAGCTTTTTTTCGGTAGCTTAAAAAATGTGGGAATAACTGTGTTCATTCTGCCCGTTGATGTTAAATTTATCAACAAGAATAGGGATAGTCAGAATTTCTCTATTTCTGTTGCCCATTGAAATATTTTCCTATTCTTCCTATGCCTTCCCTTATAACATCCTCAGATGTTGCATAGGAGATCCTGAAATGCTTTTCTGCGCCAAATGGGCTACCTGGTGTTACTATTACATTCTGTTTCTCTAGCAGATCCAGGGATATTGCATCATCAGACCGGTCAATGGAATAACCAGGGAATATGTAAAAGGCGCCCTCAGGTTCATAGAATGAGAGATCATTTATTTCTTTTAGAAGGGAAACTGCAAGATTCCTTCTTTTCTCAAACTCCATCTTCATCTTTGTTACACTTTCCTCATTCTCAAGGGCCTTCATTGCACCATATTGTGATATGGATGGGGCACATGTGAGTGTTTGTTGCTGTACCTTATTGGCTGCCTTTATTACATCAACTGGAGCTACCATGTATCCTATTCTCCATCCAGTCATTGCATAGCTTTTAGAAAATCCGCTAAGCGTAACAGTTCTGTCCTTCATCTCCTCTATTGATCCAGGAGAAAACATTTTGCCTTTGTACACTAAATCCTCATATATTTCGTCTGATATTAAATAGAGGTTGTTTTCAATTATAAAATCGGAAAGTTTCCTGAGTGACTTTTCTGAATAAACCTTTCCTGTAGGGTTTACTGGGTTATTTAACATAAAAACTCTGGTTTTAGGTGATACATATTTTCCCAATGAGTCGAAATCAAGTTCGTAATTTTCATCGGTTGGAACTGTTACCATCTTTCCCTGATTCAACTTGATTATATCTGGGTATGAGACATAGTATGGTGCAGGCAATAGAACCTCCTCACCAGGGTCTATTAATGAGTATAGTGCCAGGTTCAGAGAAAATTTTGTGGGAGTTACAAGGACATTTGATGCTGTTGCATCTATTCCGTTTTTCCTCTTCATCTTTTCTGCAATCTTCTGCCTTAGCTCCATTATTCCGGCGGAGGGTGTATAATGGGTTTTTCCAGCCTTTGCTTCCTTAAATGCGTAATCAATTATCTCTTCAGGTGTTGTAAAATCAGGTTCACCAATTCCAAAACTGTATATTGTCTTGCCTGCTTCCTTGAGTTCCGCAGCCTTATTTGACATGCTCACAGTGGCTGATTCATTTATACCATTTACCCTTGAGGATACCATGGCCAGTCATAACAATTTGCCTTAAATATTTGTCCTTTTAAAATCCGTAAAAATGAAAATACATGGGGCATTTAAGAGATAATTGCTGGAGGTTAAAGAGAAT
>NZ_KI542837.1:6050-14467 GCF_000496155.1 Ferroplasma sp. Type II | reverse complement strand
GTGCCATACCGGTGATTAAGATCAGGAAGAATGCCTCCACTGACAGGCAAAGGGGATCAAAACACAGAAGAAAGGAGGTAAGAGAATACCAGGAGAAAGGTTACAAACAGTGGGCAGAAGAGAAGCATTACGGAATGAGGTGGCCTGGGACTGAAGGAATATTCTCCGCAGTAAAGAGGAAGTTTGGAGAGAACTGTGTAAGCAGATCTACAGAAGGATTGAAAGCAGAGGGATCCCAGAGATTATGGATATACGACTATATAAACCAGAGGGCAAAGATGGAGGTAAATCAGATGAATTAGAGGCTGAAAAGAAGAATAAAATCAGAGGAAGAGTGAAGAGAGCGGAAATCATGATCTTTGTTCAACAGAGCAGTTATATTAACAGATATTAAATATGGATTGACTGTTTCTTTATAGGTTGAATTTTCTGCTATATTTAAATTGAAATTTGTTGGAACATAATGGGCATTGTTGTAATTAAACCTGTAAATTCCTGATGGTATAGAATAACCATAATATGTCCCTATAGAATTGCTTCTGATAAATGCTGGACTGATACTAAATATTCCCCCGTAGCCGGAAAGGTAGGATTCACCAACAGATGCGTTGCCTTTCAATGGTACAGAGCTTTTTAACATGATGGTAGAATTGAGTATCATACGCTTAGTCATATTGAATTTAATATGGTGTATCCCACTTGCAGTACTATATTTTACAAAGCTTGAGTTGTAGTATAATGTATAGGCAGCCATTGTATAATTTCCAGAATATTTAAGGGATAAGTTTCCATTACCAGCATCATTTGTTATTCCATTATATGTATATATGGCGCCGCTTTGTTTTATTAATATCAGGAAATTTGTGTTGTTCAATTTCTTTCCCAGTTCAATAGTAATATTTTTATTCAGGATTCCGGTTATGTTGTTTGAATTTAAACCCCCTGAAATTGCACTGTCATTCAGATAGGGTATGAGACTGGAAACATTAGCAGAATTTGTATCTATTGCAGATTTTCCAGAAAATTCATTAATTCCGGTACCTATGGAAGATGCAGGAAGAATTGAGATGTTTTTAGAAGTGTTCCCCTTAAGGTAAATAGATGTTGTATAGTTATCAAATCCCGGTGATGAATAACTAATAGAGTATGAACCCCGCGGCAAAGTGATGCTATAGGACCCGTTCCGGCTTATGTTCAACGTTCTGGACATAGTTGAATTGCTTATAGTAATTGTACCATTGACTGGTAACTTATTGTAAAAATTAGATACGTTTCCTGACAGTGTAAAATTCTGACCAGTAGTTAATGCGTGATTTCCACTTAAACTAGAATTACTATCCCATGCCCATTTCCGTTACCAGTCACTAGCCTATCGGTTGGATTGTGCCCCGGATATGGAATATTGGTTCCTGAAAATACGATAGCAACCAGAATTGCACTTATTGCCACTGCAGTTAATACTTTATAATTCAATAAAAATCAATGGATTTTTAGCATATAAATATTTCGGATGTACTAAAATATATGTAAGAAATAATCTATTAATTGTTAAATATAGAAACATAATTACAGTGACATGAAGTTTCTCGCTTACTTTGGACATTTAAATATTGATGTAAGTATGTCGGTATCATCACTTCCAACACCCGGTGAAGCCAGAGGGGTTGATGTGCTAAGGGAAAAATTTGCCGGGACAGCAGGCAATTTCGCCTATGTTGCAAATTCGCTGGGGCTTGATTTTGATCTCTATTCCATTGTTGGGCTGACCTCTCATGCAAAATATCTGGAAAACTTGAAAGAAGTGGGTATAAGCATAGAACATGTAGATATAGATGCGGGAGAAATTGGGCCTATTTGTTACATTCCCTCTGATGGAAAGGAGCAAATTGCATATATGTTCCAGGGACCCATGAATAACTGGGAAGCATCAAAAAAATTTGAATATGAAAATTATCTTTACCTGAACATAGGTACAGGTCCTGTAAAGGAATATCAGAGAATACTGAGCCAGGAAAATAAAGCGAGAATTGTATTTGACCCAGGACAGGAAATATGGTATACATATAACAGTGAAACTGCACAGTATATGGTTGAACACAGCGATATGATAATTATGAACAGAAAAGAGTTCACACATCTTCTGGAACTGCTTCATACGGACTATATTACAGTATACGGCAAGGTAAAAGATATAGTGATAACTGAAGGAAAGAAGGGAGCGACTGTTGTGGAGGATGGTGAGTCTACCCTGGTACCGGCAGTCAAGTCAGATCATGTAGTAGATACTGTGGGTGCTGGGGATTCCTTTAGAGCTGGGCTATATACAGGGCTTTCAAATGGGTTTACTCTTCAGGATTCCGCATTAATAGGAAATATAACGGCTTCTAAGGCAATTGAGAATAATATAAATGAGTTTAATCTTAAATTTAAGGATATACTAAAGATGTTTAATTTGATCAAATCGTAGTGTCTACTTTTGCCATATTTGAAAAAACTTCAAAGTCTTTTTCCGGCAGATCGTAGGGAATAAGCCTTCCAGTGAGTTTTAGGAATCCTTCACTAACTAGAAAATCTACATCTGCAGTATTTGAAAATACAACAACCCCATGATGGGTTTTAGAGTTGATGCCACATCTCTTTATGGCAACATTGATCTGATTAGTGTTTGATAGGTACATCAGAAGCACATTCCCTGGAAAATGTATTTTCCCGTTGTGCTGTATGTACCGTTCAGTCTTTCTGATTGCTTCCTTTAACTGTAGTTCTGACATTATGGCATTACAGTCAATTAATTGCAAAAAATCCTTCCTGGTTTTCAAATAGTCAAAAATTTGGGTATCGTATTTAGTTAAAATAAAATATTGTAAATCATACAACATTTGTTCTTCGTCTCTGGACAGGTTTTTTAATATCGGTTGCCGGGTTTACAACGTTTTTAATTTTCTGGAGGAATTTATCTTTTTCCATACCCATTACCAGGGCATTTTCAAGGACATCCTCTATTCTTGAAGCGCCTATTATCTGTATTTTGTCCTTATGTGCCTCATCCAGTATAATGTCATTGAAATTGGAAGCAGGGACTATGACCTTTGACAGGCCGGTATCTATTGCTGCTTCAACCTTTGCTGTTACTCCGCCTACTGGTAGTACATCGCCTCTTACACTGAGGGATCCTGTCATGGCTACTGTCTGGTCAATAGGTATGGACTCAAGGGCTGATATAACCGCTGTGGCTATTGACACACTTGCTGAATCACCCTCAACGCCCTCATAAGTTCCAACAAACTGTATGTGTATATCTACATCTGAAATGTTTTTTCCACTTATTTTCTTTATTACTGCTGAAACGTTCTGCACAGCTTCTTTGGCAATTTCTCCCAATTTTCCGGTAGCGTAAACAGAGCCATTATGAGGATGCTGCGCCTGGGTTACTTCGGCAACAATAGGCATGACAACTCCTGTAAAATCAGACATGTCAGTTGACCCCATAACGGCAAGTCCGTTGACTTTTCCTATTGCACTTCCGCTTCCGGTAAACATTTTGTAAAGTTTCTTGACTTCTATAGCCCTGTCAGCTATCTGCTGTTCAACCGGTTTGCTTAAGCTTCTTGCCTGATTTACGTCCTCTGCAGTCACTATTGGTTGCTTATTCGTAACCGCTATATCTCCTGCCACTCTGACAAGACCGCCCAGTTCCCTTAGCCTTAATGTAAGCCTGCCTTTCCTGCCGGCCCGTTTCTGTGCCTCTTTCAATATTTCTGTTATGGCACCCTCATCAAATGGGGGGATTTTTTTGTCCTTAGCGATTTCCTGTGCAATAAATTGTACTATTTTCCTTCTGTTATCATCGCTATCTTCCATTGTATCATTCATATAAACTTCATATCCATATCCCCTTATCCTGGATCTGAGTGCTGGATGCATATTCCTTATTGCATCAAGGTTGCCGGCTGCCACAAGTACAAAATCGCATGGTACAGGTTCAGTCTGAACCATCGCACCAGCACTTCTTTCGCTCTGCCCGGATATGGAAAAGCGCTTTTCCTGCATTGCCGTGAGCAGTGCCTGCTGGTCTTCTGGCCTGAGCAGATTTATTTCATCTATGAAAAGCACCCCTTTATCAGATTTTTGCATATTTCCCGCTTCCACTCTCTCATGAGCGGGAGTTTCCAGTCCGCCTGACTGGAAAGGATCATGCCTTACATCTCCAAGGAGAGCGCCAGAATGAGCGCCAGTAGAATCTATGAAAGGCGGCTTATCATTTGGATTATGCCCTACTAGCAATTTTGGAACCATTGCACGTTCCATACGTGCTGCAGGATTCATTGCCATTATTATATACAGGAATGCCGCACCAATTACCGCAAAGAAAAGAATTTCGATGGCGGTCCCCTTCAGATTGCTTATCCATAGATAAATAGCTAGTATAGCACCTAGTAATATTATAGATAGGACAATGAAAAGAAGGCTTTTGGATCTGTCCTTTTTTTCTCTCTCAGCCTTTATCTGATACTGCCTGAGTATTTCCTTTCCCTTACCGGCCGGGAAGGTCTTAATCTTTGGCTTGTTTGGGTCTTCTGGATTAGGGAAACATAATACATCTTCCAAGTCCTCTTTTGGAAGAAAATCTACCATAGACTGGGCTAACATAGATTTGCCGGTTCCCGGCTCACCAATGAGAAGGACGTGCCTTTTCTGGATAGCTGCTTTTTTTATGACTTCTCCAGCATGCTCCTGCCCAATTACCTGGTTAAACAGAAGCTTGGGCACCTCAACTTCCTTAGTGCTTTTCACACCTAATTTAGATACCCATTCTTCAACATCATCATTATTAGTGTCCACGTTATCATTATCTAATCTTAATAATTAAGCTTTCCTATACTCTTTTAACTAATCAAATTTAATAATACGGAAAAATGATTTTCAAGACACTTCCATTAGCACACTGCAATTCATCCACATGGGAAACTCAGTTGCTTTCTTTATGATAGTATTTCCTGATCATCCCCATAATGGAAAAATGGTTAAAATCATTATACCGGATCGATGCGTAAAAATAATGGCACACATTATCTCACACCCACATTATCCCCATATCCATAAATATATATTTTTTATGGTGTTATACTAATATGGAAGATATTGAAATTGTGGATTCAAAAATTGGAAAAATATTTGACTCTAGAGGAAACCCTGCCATAGAGGCGACAATTTTCTTAAATTATGCATCAGGAACTAGCTCTGCACCGGCCGGCGCAAGTACCGGGAAAACAGAGGTTATTGCATATCCTGAGAATAATATAGAAAACAGTGTGGATTTCTATAACAGGCACGTAAGAAATGCATTGAAAGGCTTTAACGCATTGAACCAGAGCGGATTTGATACATTACTGCATGAACTTGATGGCACTGATAATTTCTCGGAAATGGGAGGAAACCTTTCCACAGCGCTTTCCATTGCCAATGCGAAGGCAGTTTCAAACTATCTGGAAATACCATTATACAGGTATGTTGGAGGGCTCCATCCACAGATTCCACGCCCCATGGGAAATATTATAGGAGGCGGAAAACATTCTAAAAATGGCACTACCATACAGGAATTTCTTGTCTCTTCACAGGGAAAAACATTTTATGATTCTGTTTATTACAACATTTTAGTCCATAGAAGAGTTGGAGAGAAATTATCTGAGAAACTCAAGGGGCAAAGCGTGGGTTTAGGGGATGAAAAGGCATGGACCGCCGATGTGTCAGATTCAGAAGCCATAGACATCATAAAATCCGCTGTCAGTGAAATCTCATCCGAGAATAAGGTGAAAATTTACCTCGGTGTGGACTTCGCAGCCGATTCATTTTATGAAAATGGAAAATATCATTATAAAACCTCCACAAAAACACAGGATGAACAAATTGACTATGCCATTTCATTAAACAGGGAACATGGTTTTTACTTTATTGAGGATCCATTATACGATAACGATTTTGAAGGTTTTGCAGAGATAACAAAAAAAATAGGGAAAAATGCTCTGATAGTTGGAGACGATATTTATACAACAAATCCCACGAGAATTCAAAAGGGAGTGGAAATGAAATCCAGCAATGGTGTCCTTATAAAGGTAAACCAGATAGGCACACTTTCGGATACTGTCAATTCGGTGAAAATTGCAACAAAAAATTCCATGGAGACAGTTGTTTCACATAGAAGTGGTGAAACTACAGATGATTTCATAGCACATCTTGCCATCGCCTTTAATTCCAAATTTATAAAAACAGGTACAATAGGTGGGGAAAGGTTAGCTAAGCTCAATGAAGTGATACGACTCGAAGAAGATCTGATCTGAAAATGCTCAATATTATGGGCTTGGGGCTGAGAGGGGTGAAGAGCCTCACACTGGAAGAGGCAGATGCCATTAGGGAATCAGAAATTGTATACTTCGAGACATATACATCCATATCGCCCCAGGATACTATTAATTCAATACCATCACTCACAAAAGGCATCGTGAAGCCTGCAGATAGAAAACTGGTGGAAACAGATAAGGAAATAATAAATGAGGCCAAAAAAAAGAACGTGACCTTGCTTGTCACCGGGGATGCATTATCTGCGACAACTCACAATGAACTTCGAATGGAAGCAAAGAAATCGGGTATAGAGGTCAGAATATTCGAAAATGCGTCCATAATCACCGCATTTATTTCCAGAACCGGGTTATTCAATTATAAATTTGGAAATATCGTGTCCATGCCATTTGTTTATGAAAATTTTTTTCCTGTCAGTGTATATGAGAGGATTTACACCAATTATTCAAACAGTATGCACACACTTTTATTGCTCGATTTGAAGGACGGAAAAACTATGCATGTATGTGAGGCTTTATCTATACTTCTGAAAATGGAGGAAAAAAAAGGTAAAGGGCTCATAAATTCCGGAATCATTGTCATAGCAGGAATAGGAATTGCCTCTGAAAATGAAAGAATAATATATGGAACTCTGGAAAAAATAATGGAAAACAATCCACAGGGTTCACCAGCCTCAATAATAATCCCATCTAGGATGAATGATGTGGAAAATGAATTTTTAAATGCATTTGCAATGAAAATTTGATTCAATTATCGGAATTGTTATATTTTCGTTGGTAATTTGGAAATTGAAACATTTTGATATAATTGTTTCAAGTAAAAATCGTACCATTCTCCATTTCAAACGAATGCCCAATAAGATAGCTGAAACTCCTATTCAGAAAAAATCAACAAAGAATTAACAATCTCCAATTATCATAAAAAACATATACTATATTTATATCAATTATGAAAGGTCAAATTATGATAGACATAAAACTTCTCAGATCAGACAGGGAAATATTCTACAGTTCATGCAAAGCCAGAGGCTTTAACACAGATATTCTGGACGAATTTTTCTCCCTGGATTCCAGATGGAGAGAGAATCTCAAGATATTAAATGAGCACAAACATAAAAAAAATATGGTGACATCCAGTATTTCCACGATGATTAAGAATGGAGAGGATATAGACAGTTTAAAGTCTGAAGTGCATGAAATCAACAAAAAAATAAGCGACATGGAAGAAGAGCAAAGGGGGATAGAAACTAAGAGAAATGAAATAGTAAGGCTGATACCCAATTTGCTTGCAGATGATGTTCCCATATGCAGCGGGGATGAAAACAGTAAAATTGTGAAATACTTTGGCAATTCAAAGGTTTACAATAAGGACCTGGACTATTTTATGGAGAATAGTAATAATTCTAAAAATTATACTGTATTAGATAAAAAACCGGTTGACCATCAAACCCTCATGGAAAAATACAATCTGGCCGATATTGAAAGAGCGGGAAAGATAGCAGGTTCCAGATTTTATTTCCTGAAAAATAGACTGTTCAAGCTTGAACTTGCACTGATAAATTATGCAGTAGATTTTCTTTCCCAGAGAAACTTTTCAGTAATGGAACCACCATTTATGATTAACTATGCCTCTATGTCCGGTGCTACAGATATAGAAACATTCAAGGAATCATTATACAAAATTGAGGGGGACGACCTTTATCTAATAGCAACCGCAGAGCATCCACTGGCATCTATGCTGTCCGGAGAAATACTGGAAGAGTCTGAATTGCCATTGAGGGTAAGTGGTGTTTCCCCATGTTTCAGAAGGGAAGCAGGTGCACATGGAAAGGATACCAAGGGAATATTTCGGGTTCACCAGTTCAACAAGATAGAGCAATTCATCTATTGCCGGCCTGAAGAATCGTGGGATTTTTTCAATGAACTGGTGACTAATTCCGAAGATATATACAAAAGTCTCGGATTGCCATACAGAATAGTGAATATATGTTCCGGAGACCTTGGTAGCCTGGCTGCAAAGAAATACGACATAGAGGTATGGTATCCATCACAGGGAAAATT
>NZ_KI542837.1:2176-6000 GCF_000496155.1 Ferroplasma sp. Type II | reverse complement strand
TAACAGTACAGCTATAGCCACCGAGAGAGTTTTAGTAGCAATAATAGAAAACTATCAGGAAGAAGATTGCATAAGGGTACCTGATGTGCTTATACCATATACAGGATTCAGTGAAATAGGTAAGGAGGATAAATAATGGCAAAAACTAAATCAAAACTGGCACGGAGAAGAGACCAGATAGCAAAAATAGTCACCGAAGTCATAGTGGGAATTGCATTTACCATTCTTGCCGGATATCTCATCGATATCATAATAACTAAATTTCTCCCACAATACAAATCCTATGAATCTTTTGTGATTGAGTCTGTTCATGCAGTAACAATATTGATTATAGGGCTTCTGGTAGTAGGATCATTTGTGAGATACATCCGGGAAGTTTTAATAAAAACAAATAAGAGCTTATATGGAATTTCCCTGGTAATAAGAATAGTATTTTATGTTGTTATACTGGCCCTTGTAATGAGCGCATTTCATGTAAGCGTTACAGGAATACTTGCCGGCAGTGCCATTGGTGGCATAGTACTTGGGCTTGCAGTCCAGACAGTTGCATCAAATGTTCTCTCCAGTGTGTTTGCCACATCATCAAACACCCTGAAGTTTGGTGAGACCATATCTGTCAATTCATGGGTATGGAGTGTTGAAACAACCGGAAAAATAGTCGAGGTGAAAACTCTTTTTTCTAAGATGCTCACGAAGGACAACAATGTTATCTATCTGCCAAATTCAGAAATACTTGGCAACAGTGTAATCACAGAGTACAGAAATGATGGCGGCAGTTATATCTATCCCTTGAATATAACTGCACAGGCTGATGTCCCAGCTGACAAGATACTTCAAGAAATAAAGAATAACAATGATTTCAGCGATATAAAATTTTTCCTTTCAACAAAAAATGGTATTAGCAACACCTTTGAGGCTTTGATTACTTTTGATGATGTGACCGAATTAAATGAAAAAATGGCTAGAGCCAATATGGCCCTGGATTCAGCCTACTGGAATGTGAAATCCAGGTTCAATGTGCTTGGCCCTAATTCAATGTGGGAAAGCCCTGAAAATATATATCCATTAAGTATAATACTGAACTCGGATGTATCCTCTGAAAAAGTAATTGAGGAGGTATCAAAACAGTTGCCTGATTCTGGGGTAATACTCCTTGCGAGAGGTGGATCAACCAATACCTTTCTTGCCAAGGTTAAGCTTTCCGGCAAATCCATGGATAAGGTGATAAATGACACTAATCTGGTGTTTGAAAATATCTATAATAAACTGAAAGCAGAAAATCAGCCTAAGGATGATGAGAAAAAACAGTGAAGGGCTTAACCAAAAAAAATTTTTTAATTGCCGACTCTCAATGAAAGACTAACATAATAATATATTCGCAACATAGAAAGTATGTACTTCAACATAAGGTATTGAATTTGAAAATAGATAGATTTATAAAACATTGTTTTAATTTGTTATAGCCATGAAAAACATCAGCAAGATCTTTGAAGTTAAGAATTACCTAACAAATACGTTCGTTGGCAGGGAAGACGTGATTAATGGTGTACTTGCAGGTTTGATTTCTGGTGAACCAACTCTTCTTGTTGGGCCGCCTGGAACAGCAAAGACGTCAATTATTGATACAATGAGCAGATTAATCAATGCACGGTACTTTTATTATTTGCTCACAAAATTTACTGAGCCAGAAGAACTTCTTGGCCCCATAGATATAACTGCATTAAAAAATGGGGAATACAGAAATATAACCACAGGCAAACTTCCGGATGCTAATATAGTATTTTTGGATGAAATATTCAAGTCAAGTTCTGCCATAAGGAATACCCTGCTTGACATTATGCTGAACCGCAGATTGCCCAATGGGGGAGCAATGATAGACCTTGACCTCCTTGGGATTTATTCAGCCAGTAATGAGATATCAGATGATGAGGAAGACATGGCACTCTATGACAGATATCCCATAAAGATATTCCACAGCTATGTGGAGCGTACAATTCTCAGGGATTTGCTTGAAAAGGGAATAAATATGGAATCCAGTTCTACAATGGAAAAACCTTTCCTGGATCTTGATGATGTCAGAAAGCTCCAATCAGAAGCTGTGGCAAGGATGAATATGATCAGGTCTGATAATAACAATGTTATAGACCGTTATATGGAGGCATTGTTCCAGCTTGAGGAGAATGATGTTATACTCAGCGACAGAAGAAAAATAAAACTACTTAAAATAGCGGCAGCATTCAGCATTCTTATGGATTCGAAATCCGTTACAGGAAACGATGTGGCCATGGCTATGAGATACAGTGCAGACTCTGAAGATTATATGCCGAAAATAGAGGCGGCAATAATTGATTCCAAGCTTGAAAATAAATCCGACATAGTCCAGAAGGCTGAAACCACCATGGAAGAAACAAAATCACTTATTCAGTCCACAGAGGACGCCATAAACAGGAATTCACCATATAACGTTGTTCTTGACCAGCTGAGTCTGCTTGAGATATACATTAAAAAACTTGAGAGAATGAAATATGAACTGGGAAGCGACAATTCACCTTATCACAGAGACATAGTAAACAGGATTAATTCATCGCTGGAGTTTGCCGGATCCAGATATGAAAAGCTAAAGGGGAAGTGATAGTTAAGATAAAATATTATATGTTATTATTATATATTCTGATAAGCTCTGGAGAAATATAAGGAAATCTGCGAAACCTCATAACAAAAAACTCAGAACTCATCTCAACAGATGGCCATATTCTGAATTCCAGAAGATGATAGAGTATAAATCGCAGAAAAAGACGGTATAGGTGAATCCAGGAGGACTTCCTCATAATGTCCCGTATGCGGTGAAAAGGTAAAGCACCAAACCTGGAAGATATCCAGATGCAACAACTGTGACCGGAACTACGACAGGGACAGGTTGGCCTCACTGGCCATAACCCTCCGTGGCATCGGTCTGTGCGGAGACCCGTTCCCCGTGAGTGCGTTGGCCTCTTGGCAATCTATGAAGGATGAATATCTGTACATCAGAGATTAACCTGAGATCCCTGAAGCAGGTTCGACTGAGACTGCCTACGCTACGAACAAAGATGGTACATAAGATTGCATAACTTTTTGAGAACGGAAGGTGACAGGCATGGCTGGAAACCCAAGAAGCAACATAAATGGAATATCACAGACAAGCACTGTGTATAAAATAACCAGGGAGAGGCTTGTCAGGCGTGTGAATATAGATCTGGATAGAAACTCAGCTGAGGATATCAAAACGGCGACCTCTGACCTTTACTTTCTTTTTTATTCCGGTCTGGCCACCGTCAAAAACCAGAAAAATAGTAATGAATTTATGGAAAGCATAAGGCTCAGAATGGATTATATGACAAAAACGAAGGAATTCACTCAGGCAAAGACATATTCACACCTGAACGACAGGTTATCCATGCTTTACAGCATAAATTTTATGAAGGCATTAAATGAAAATGCCAAAAAAAATGCCGCCAGAAACGGAAATTCCAGTGAATCACTTAATCCAAAAACAATAGAAAAATCAATGGAAGGTGCATCTAAGAAGATAGAAATGGCCCATGAAATTGAGAAAATAATAAAGGACAAAAATCCCGGGGGCAATACAGGCAGGAAAGAAGGCTTGTCCGTGGATAGCCTCATTGATCTTACAGATAAGGCGATGAAGGTTGAAAATGCTGACAGGATACTTACAATGGCCAATAAACTTATTGATATTATGCCGCGCTACACAAAGAAGATGAGGGCATTTTCAAATACCGGCGAACTTGCAGGGTATTATAAAACAAGGCATATATCAAATGTGC
>NZ_KI542837.1:0-2083 GCF_000496155.1 Ferroplasma sp. Type II | reverse complement strand
TATTTTTTAGGTTTTTTGACATAAGCCCCATGACCTGTTGAATAGCCCATTTGACATCGTAGAGAATATATTAACGGTGGAGGCAAATAAAGGGACGTGTATAGAATGTGCCCTAAAAACTGCCCTGAGGGACCTTCAGGATGGGAAAATGGCCAGTGAAACCAATACTATTATAATAATCACAGACGGGGAGGACAAGGTGAATATGCAGGATTATTTCAGAAAAGAAAATGAAACTAAACTGATAACAGTTATGATAAATGGCTATAACGAGGGGCTTAAAAAAATAAGCACCACATATATGGATGCAAAATTAAGTGAATCGGGTGCTTTAGAATTGCTTGGCCTTGCAAGGTCAGTTTAATTTTTAGAACCTGCGAGGGAAAACATTCACGGGCAAGTATTAAAATATTTCCTGCCAGAAATTTAGATAAACTATCTCACATACTATCCTCAGCTAAATCTTCGAAGATTCTCATTTTTGCCTCCATTATCCACAACCAACACAATTTTATAAGAACACATTGCCTATTTCAGGAACCTCTCTAAAGGCACCAATGTTCTTGAGCACATACCTGTCTTAGCACAATCAGGATATACTTTATTCATCTCAGAACCAATCGGAACACAGAGGCGTTCCCAACCTCTCATAGAGGATTTTATTGAAGGATTTTCCATCATGCTCTCTGTTTCAGAAACAGTGTATACTTTGCAATTCATTTACTCCCTGAAGGCTGGAGTTATCTTCCTCCAATGGCCGTAAAATAACCTGTGCCTGATAAATGATACGTAAAAACATATACCAGATTAAAATGCCTTATGGATGGGAAAAGCGTATATAGTTGGATGCGGCCCCGGAAACAAAGATTTGCTTACAGTTAAGGCCGTAAAAATTATTGGAGAGGCGGATACCATAATTTATGACCATCTTGTTAATCCTGAAATTCTCGACTATGCCCGGCAGGGTGCACGTAGAATCTATGTGGGCAAAAAACCCTATGTAAAAAGGATATCACAGGAGGAAATAAACAGAATAATCGTGGATGAAACATTGAAATTCCAGATGGTTGTAAGGCTGAAGGGAGGCGACCCATTCATGTTCGGCCGCGGTGGCGAGGAAATAGAAGAGCTAATAAAGAATAATATTGAGTATGAAATTGTTCCAGGCATTTCGTCACTCATAGCTGTACCTGAATCCGCAGGGATACCACTGACCCACAGAAATGTAAACCACGGAATACTGGTCACTACCGGCAACAATGTAGAAAACCTCAATATACCTGATTGCAGGACTTTTAAATGCAGGATGTATACCATGGTTATATTTATGGGTGCACATAATCTCAAGGGCATAATAGCCACACTTCTTTCTGCAGGCTATGACCCATCTTTGCCCATAGCATTGATAGAAAACGGAACATACAATTATCAGAAGACTTTTACCGGAAAACTGGGAAATATAAACTATACTTATAATGAATCCCCATCACTTATAGTAATCGGAGACGTTGTGCCATATCATGAAATATTCTGCCAGTCTGAAAACAGAAAATATTCCGGCAAAATCATAACGATATTTTATGATCTTTGCGCTCCAGACACTGGCTATCTGGAGAGTATGGGATTCACTGTATTCAAAATTAGGTCCGCTGACGTGTTTCCTGGAGATATTTCCACAACAGCTCTTTACGGTAAAAATATCGCATGTGATGGCCGTTTTACCAGTATATTGATGGATATATTCAAGTCCAGCGGCTTTGATCTGAGATGGTTAGGCAAAATCGCAACCGATTCCACTGGAAAAATCTTGCTACAAAAATATGGCATCTTTGATGTCTGTGATATATCCAGAGCAGACAGCAGTTACATAAAAATTGGATTTACGAACCAGGGTGAACTCCAGGCGGCCAAATTGAGGCCTGTAGAGATGGGCAGTTACATGGAGGATTATATTTCAAAATCAGATCTTATAATAATTGGAAGCCAGTCAGATAATTTGCCTGATGGTATCCACATTCCTGATAAAACAGGTATAATAAGGGTAAAGTATCCCTATAAAAACTTAAATAGTGTGGTCATGTCT
>NZ_KI542836.1:0-2177 GCF_000496155.1 Ferroplasma sp. Type II | reverse complement strand
AACTCACGTTGCAATGGCGTTGCAACGGACTGCAACTTAGGCCCCCCTAGATCCCCCTGCTTCTTAATTAAATTTTTATATAACAACACAAATAAAAATAAAAAAAAGTCCTAAAAATAGTTTCCTAAACCATGTGCCGGGTGTTCGAGTCACCCCGGGGGCACCATCTTGAATAGCAAAAAAATCAAAAAATAAAATGATGAAGGGTCATGACTAGAACAGCGGGTTTTTCCGAATCAATCTGAGGATCATATTGATAGAGATCCTGGTTCCGGTGATTGAACCGGAATTCACATTCCTTCAGGTGGAGAGTGAAGGTCGAAGGGCCTCATCCCCCGAAAACGAGTCAGACGGGATTTGACGAAGCCCCAGAATCCTTCAATTCCATTGATATGGGCAGGACCAGATACAAACTGGTCTTTCCTATGATCCACCCGAAGGTGTTTCCCATACCTGATGTCGACCAGGCCATGATAGCCTCTCCAGCCGTTGGAAGCGATGACGCTCTCCAGGGCCACCTTTCCGCAAATGATGCATTGAAGAGTGTCTTTGGAGCAATTCGGAACGATCTCGGTATAGACTTTTCCGTTCCGTTTGAAAAGGCCAAAAACAATGGTCTTTCCAAAAGCTCCTCGACTCCGTTTTCCTTTGGCCCGTCGGGCCCCGAAGAAAGATTCATCCACTTCGATCTCTCCGGGCAGGGGAGACTGAGATTCACTGTACTCGGCAATCTGTTCCCGAAGAGCTTTCATCCAAAAACCGAAATTGATTTTGTGTGCGCCCCTCAGATGAGGGGTGAAGTTCTTCTTCCATCCCGCCTTTGAAGGGTTCTAAGGCGCTCTCTACACGCAAGCCGCCTGTCTTTCGTGTGAGCGTGTCCTTCTCATCGGAAGCAGAGCCGCCACTTCCGTCATGTGACTCGTTGCTGGCCCATCAGCCGACAGCTTCGTTCCCGAAGCGTTTGAAAGAAGGGCAGGAGATCGTCCGCCACCTTCAGAAGAAGCGATCCCGCATGACGCACCACCTTTCCGGCACCCTGGTGGACCTGCCAGCGCACCGTCTGGATCTGGGCGCGATCAAACGCCTCGGAGAGGATGTGTCCCCGAAACAGAAGAAAGAGGTGGCGGGCCAGGACGCCAGTTCTGAAAAAGAGAGCATTGGCTTTCGTCTTCCCGCTGGTTGTCCCAGTCCTTCACCCATTCGGGGATCTCTTTGTGATTCGTCGCCAGCACCTTGTACCGGATCTCCGAGGAGGGAGGCTCCGTCGGAAGACCCGGAAGAGAGCCCTGGATCCGCTTCCTCACCACGATCAGCCGGAAGGCATTGTGCGTTTTGTTCATGGTGTGCACCGTCTCCGCGATGTGGCCGTCCCGGCAAGGGCGCCAGGCGATGGGGGGAATCCTCCCGATCGCCGCCCGAACCGCCGCATCCAGGTCGGCTCCGACCACGAACCGGATGCCTTTTTCGAAACACAGGTTGAACACCTCGGCCTGGTAGCTGGCGCTGTCCGCCCGAAACCGGGTGACCCGGCCCCCTTCCGGAAACCGCCGGAGGCAGTCTTTCAGAAACGGCCCATGGCCGGTCCCCGGGGAGACGTTCCCTTCCCGGAACTCCTCATGGATCACCCGCCGAGAGTCCCGGACCTTTTCCGCCCATCCGCCGAAGCCATCGTCCGAAGGCGTCCGTCGAGGGAACCGCATCGATTCCCTGAAGGGACAGGACCCCTTCATCCCGCCCCGCTCCCCTGGGCTCCAAAGTTTCGGTCGATCTCTTTCTTGAGATTCAGGGAGGGAAAAAACTTCCCGAACAGGACCAGACCCGCCTGAAATGTCTTGTGTCGTTGGTCGATTCGAGCTTGAAGGGAAGAACGTATTGTCGTACCATGAAGTCGCCCCTTTCGTTCACCCTTCGGGTGGGTCAATGAATGTCTTCGTCAACATCCATTTTACCTGAAACGACAAGGTGTTTCTTGTTTTTCTTCCCCAACCTCCTTCCGTCAATCGCGGTTCTTAGGTGACCTGAAATTTTTGAAAACGAAGAAATTTCGTGATATGCTATTTTGGTTTGTGGTTAGCCCTCCGCGTTCTCATTTTGCGACGAACACACGGAAAAAATAACCTCACCAAGTACTGTTTTTACCGACACTATCTCGGCAAGAGCCTGGGGATCCTCAGAGT
>NZ_KI542835.1:0-5475 GCF_000496155.1 Ferroplasma sp. Type II | reverse complement strand
GTGATTCATCCACATTATAAATCACAACTGGAATGTCCAGGGAATCCTTAAGGTTATCCCTGATTTCCGTAAATTCACTGCTTCTGATTTTCATTCCATTCTCCATAAGAATTTCATGAAAATTATTATATTCTTTTATTGGAGAAATATATATTATGTCTCCCTTTGAATATTCAATAAATTTCACAAATTTTACAGTATCCCTTACGTGATCTTTCCCAAATCCAGACATAACTATGAGCCCAACATTAATTCCCGAATCCTGGATTTTTCCTATAAATTCACGTGCCATTTGAGTATCCATTTTCTTGTTGAGAATTCTAAGCATATCTGGATTACCGCTTTCTATACCAATGTATATCCCCCTCTTTAGCCCCATTTCCCTCATCATTTTGAAATCCACATTTCTCAATGGTGTGGTAAAGGCATCGGAAAATGCATAAAAGGGCATATTGAATTTTTCCCTGAAATAATCAAAATAATTATACAGTATATCAGAACTCATGGAAACTGCATTGGCATCTCCAAGAAATATCCCGTTCATGGATTCGATGGAATTTTTATAGAATTCTCCTAACCTTTCAGCCTGTTCCCTAACCATAGAAAATGGCAATGGAGAATATTTTTGGTCCTTATAGAGATTGCAGAATGAACATTTGTTCCATGGGCAACCTGCGGATATACGTAAATAGAGTGAAAAGTACCTGTCAGGTGGCACTATAGGTATCTTTTCACCATAAATTCCAACAAGGCCTATACCTCTTTTTTTCAGAAATTCATAGTCCTTTCTATGTTTTTTTAGAAATGGATACTCTGTGGAAACCAGTTCTATATCGCTGTAAAATGAGTTTGCTATACCCTGTTTCTCCTTTTCATCCAGAAGCCTTGCATTTCTCTTTCCATTAATGTATCTTAATTCTATAAAATCATTCATTCTGGTTCTTCTATATGTTCTATCACCCAGGGAATAATAAATCATATCGGAATCCATATTCAGCGACAGTCTTCGCTCACCGATTTCAATCTTTACCACTCCTCTGGCTTCTTCAGCAAACACATGCCATTATTAATGGATTAATTAAATAGTTTTTTCAATTCCTAAATATGATATTTTGTATTATAATTCCTGGGCGTTATCATATATTTTCCATAGACGTATGTGCTGGAATTGCCTATTACTACCAGCGTGAACATATCTATATTAAAGTTCAGGAAGTTTTCTAATGTTGATATTTCCACTTTTTGACCATCCCTGTATGCGTTTTTGACGATTCCTACCGGTGTACTTTTATCTCTATATTCCAGCATGATTTCCCTGGCCTTTTTTATAAGTTCGGTTCGCCTTGAACTGACTGGATTGTATAGTGCCGTAACGAAATCCCCGCTGCCTGCTGCATGGATCCTTTTTATTATTGTTTCCACTGGTGTAAGCCTGTCGCTCAGGCTTATGGAGCAGAAATCGTTCATAAAGGGGACACCAAGAAGTGACCCTGCGGAATTCAATGCTGTGATCCCGGGAATAATTTTAACATCAATATCATATTTATGGGCAGCGAGAATCTCAAAAACTATGCCGGCCATGCCGTATATACCAGAATCACCACTGGAAACTATAGATACATTTTTTCCTTGCATGACATAGTTTATCGCCCTATTGGCCCTCTCTATTTCATCTGTGACAGCACCAGGCTCAATGTTCCTGTTTTCAATAAATTTTTCTATTAACTCTATGTATTTTGTGTATCCCATTATTATATCTGAATCCTCAAGTCTTTTTATTGCATCCTCTGTAATCTCTCCTCTATTTCCGGGACCTATTCCTATCAGGTACAGTGTGGACATAACACCCTATAAAAAGAGGGATAATATTTTTTGCTATTTTACTGGCTTTTTGCAAGATATCCCATAAAGGTGGATGCTGCTTTTGTTATATGGCTTGAACTCCCAAGGTGGGACATAACGTATTGTGGTGAATTTGGACTCCAGTTGCCGGGAGACGCAGACCCACTTCCCAGCACTCCTCCTGGTATTATATCATACATATATGAATTATATATGTAAGTTCCATGAGGACCAGTTATAAGGAAGGTAGTTGTCAGGTGGTTCTTATATGTAATATCACTTGAATATTTGTTGAACATGGCTGCAACCTTCGCGGGATATGTATTATTTATAAGGGAAAGCCCGTATGACACCAGAGATCCGTTAATGGACTTATTTGCTACCGTTCCACTCATTGTCTCATTGTACATGTAAAGGGGATAGAAGGTAAATTTATGCCCTGATGCAGTAAAGGTGAAATTTCCTTTAAATAAAAGGCCAGAGAGACCTGTGGTAGGGCTGGAGAAAACATCAGACGGATCGGCAGTATGTAATTCCACATGGCTAGATATGTTTGTTGTTGAGTTAATTCCATAATACAGTGCCCAGGAATCTGAGGCTCCTATGGGGCATCCTATCCATGAGAGGAAAAACACCGCGGAACTTCCATTGGAAAGGAGGTCTTTCTGTGATACCTCAATATATTTATCGGCAGTAATGTGAGCGGGAGCAGCGAAAAATGGATTTAATACAGCCAGCACAACTATGATAACTATTATGACTGCCATTATAGCCGTTAATAAAAAATTCCTTGTTTTAAAGAATCCTGTATAGTTCGGTTTATTTTTTCCCTGTTTTTTCACCGGGATATTGTTTTTCTTGGTTGACATTTTAATCTTATAACTGTAAGTCCTTTATCAATTTTTCGCACTGTCCGAACCTTTTTCTTAATAACAAACAATATATTATAAAACGCTATTATTTATCATGGCTATCGAAAATAATCTGGCTGAATTTATAAGTGGCGTATCCTATGAGAATATAGGAGAAGACGTAAAACATGAAGTTAAGCGAAGATTCATAGATGCATTGGGCGTTGCATATTCATCTATAGATTCTCCACCTGCGTCAAAGGTTAAAAAGATGATCGGGCTATATCCCGGAAATGCCAAGATTATCGGCATGGGCACATCATCTCCAGATTTCTCTGCATTTCTTAATTCACTGTTTATAAGATACATGGATTTCAATGACACTTACCTGTCACTGGAACCATTACATCCAAGCGACATGTTCGGCCCATTAATTTCTATTTCCTCCATTTTCAATAAAACTGGAAAGGATTTGATTACGGCTGCTGCAGTGGGCTATGAGATAGGAACAAGGCTGTGTGATTCCACATCACTGAGGGCAAAGGGCTATGACCATGTGAATTTTACTGAAATAGCCATGGCTGCTGCACTTTCCAGATTGCTTGATTTTAATGAAAACCAGATAATAAATGCAATATCCATAGCACTTGTTCCACATGTGGCACTGAGGCAGCCAAGGGTAGGTGGCCTCACAATGTGGAAGGCAGGAGCTGCAGCAAACAGTGCAAGAAATTCGGTTTTTGGTGCACTTGCCACGCTTTATGGCTTTACAGCTCCATCAGAGCCACTGTCAGGGAAAATGGGATTTAAGAACATAGTTGCACCAGATATGGATTTCTCAAAACTTGAGGGTAAAAGGGTCGATGGCATTATGCGTACGTATGTAAAGAAATTTCCAGTTGAATACCATGCCATGGCAGCTGTGGAAGGATCCATGAAGTTAGTCAATGACCTGGATATGAATATATAGATTCCATTGAAGTTTATACATACGAGGCTGCGGTTTCCATACTTGCAGATAAGGAAAAATGGCATCCCACCAACAAGGAAACAGCTGACCATAGCCTTCCATTCATTATAGCCTCGACATTGTTAAATAAGGATTTCTGGGTAAATAACTACAACGATATAAGAAACAAACAGATTATTGCATTAATGGATAAGATACATATAACCGAACTTAAGGAGTACACAGCACAGTATCCGGAAAAACTTCCCATCAGGCTGGAGGTAAAGTGCAGGGGAAAAACATTAGAAAGCGAGATTGAAATTCCAAAAGGGCATTACAGGAATCCCATGACAGACCGGGAGATAGAATCAAAGTTTGTAAGGTTAACAGGAATTACTGACACACTGGAGGATATGTGGACAATGGAGGACAGAGAGGTGGTCGAACTTGTCTGATCTTCTTAATAATAAATTTTTATCTGTTCCCGGTGTTTACAATCCTTTTTCCGCATTACTTGCAGGGAGAAAGGGCTTCAAGGCAGTATATCTCTCCGGTGGAGGTTTAACAGCTTCCATGGGCCTTCCTGATCTGGGGGTAATTACGCTCACAGAACTTGCAGGCATGGTAAGAAGCATTCATGAAATTATTGATATACCAATAATAGTTGACGCAGACACGGGCTTCGGAGAAACATTGAGCGTATACAGAACAGTAAAACTTCTCGAAGAAGCCGGTGCATCGGCAATACAGATAGAGGACCAGGTTTCACCCAAGAGATGTGGGCACCTCAATGGGAAGGAAGTAGTGTCGAAGGACAATATGGTAGAAAAGATCCGGGCTGCCAGTGCCGCAAGAAAAGATTCCTTGATAATTGCAAGGACTGATGCAAGGGCAGTCACCGGAATGGATGATGCACTGGAAAGGGCAAAAACATACGTCAAGGAGGGTGCAGACATCGTATTCCCAGAGGCACTTACAGATCGTGAGGAATTCAGGTATTTTGCGGAGAATACTGATTTTCCACTACTGGCAAATATGACGGAATTCGGAAAAACTCCATTTATAAAAGCCTCAGAATTTCAGGAAATGGGATACCGTTTTGTTATATTTCCGGTAACTCTATTTAGAATAGCAGCCAAGGCCATGGACGACGCACTGGAAGCATTAAAGGTTCAGGGCACACAGGAAGGAATTATAAACAACATGATGACCAGAAAGGAGCAGTATGAAGTTATAAACTACGATTTCTACCACGATTTCGACAAAAATATAGCCAAAGGGAAGTTAAAAAATTGAAATAGATTATTTAAGTGCTCCCTTTATTATTTGGACACTTATAAGAGAGATAACATATTTTATTATTGTATGGGTAATAGTAGATAATCAGTGATGAGAGTAGTATTATCACAATTATAATCGAAATTATTATTTTATAATGGGATTTTAGATTCATAATATCAACCCAACGGATGCACAAAATTTCCTTCTATAGATCTGGTATCATTTCCCGTGGTTATATAATTATACCCTTCGGGCCTATAAATTGTATATATTTTTAATGACTTTAAAGTATTATTATTGAGATAATAGAATGAATAGTTGCTGTTATCGTTCACAAAGAAATAATAATATCCATCTTTTATATTTACATTATAATATCTTGAATTATTTGAATCAAAGATAAATAAATTGCAATTAATATTTTTATCTGGCATAGAAGAGTTGTTATATGACATATACCCGTATATTGCACTCTCCTTCTCAGTGTGGATGTAGAATGTGTTATGCAGTTTGCCGGCTGATACAGTAAGGGTAAAATTATAATAGTTTCCT
>NZ_KI542834.1:2395-4418 GCF_000496155.1 Ferroplasma sp. Type II | reverse complement strand
AATAAATATCATTTAATCTTCTTTCCAAGAATTCATCCACACAATAATTCACTGGCTTTCTTCTAGATTGATGGTAAATTATATTCCACCAAGAAGGAAACACATCATGCCCCATATCATTGCCACCTTCGAAATCTTTTGCCCTCTCGATATATTTGCATTTAAATACCAGATTGTAAGGGCGAATAACAAATCATCAAGTAGCACAGCGTACAGGTAATAAATAGAAAGTATATGGAAATAATAGGGCAAAAATGATATTAAAATTGTTGTAACCACAAATGCAGCAGATACAATTTTTGCATTCTTGATCCCGTATCTTTTTGGAAGTGTGATTCTGTCAATATCTCCTTTGACATCCTCAATATCTTTCATTATTTCCCTAGACATATTAGAGAAAAATGCCATGAAGAAGAGCAGAATCATTTTTGAAAGCATGTCCGTTATAAAACCTCCATAGAGGAATATCATGCCTATGAGAAGACTTATTGTAATGTTTCCGGGCAGACCGAGTTTTTTTGTCTTGAATTCATAGCTGACAAGAAGCAATTCGGCGAGTATAACTACTGTGCTAATAAGCAGAGATATGAAAATAGAAATTAAGAATCCTAAAATGAAAAACGACAACGCTAGATAATATGCCGATTTTTTAGTAATGGTTCCTGAAGGCAATGGTCTATCTGGATGATTATACCTATCCGTTTCAAGGTCACTTATATCATTTATTATATTTCCTCCAGCCGTTACAAGAAATACGCTTATTGCACCCAGAGTCAGGGGAATTATAAATTTGGTTATGTGCACGTTTACGGCGATAAATCCAACTATGTATATTGAAAAGAAACCCATGAATCCGTTTATGGGCCGTGTAATTTTAAGCCATTTATTCATTTAAAGCGTAATAAGCACATTAATATTATATTTTTGTTACCTTTTCATATGTAATCATGAAAATTATGAGACTATTTGCAAACATTTATATATGAAATTTTGCTTAAACAACTATGGATATATCAGGTTACATATTATTAGCAATTGCATTAATTGATGGTTTGCTCTTTGGTTTAGCGATTAAAAAGGGAATTGTTTCGGCTATTTTACTTATAATAGCCTTTGTTTTGGCAGGTTATGCGGGATTGTCATTTATACCCAATATCTCAACTAGCAAGGCAATATCTTATGCCACTACGTTCTTTTATAAGAATATAAGCAAGGCCCCGGGATTACTGAGCCTTGGGCATGTAGGTGCAGTGACAATTGTGTTGGTATTGTTCCTTATAGGGCTTGGAATAGGTATATGGAAGGGATAAATTTATTTTAAATTTTCATTTATACATTTTAAGAATTTCAGGAAATGAATCAATATAGAAATAATTGATATTAAAATGCCCACTGGGATATTCTCTATAATAATGCTCTATTTTGTTTCTCTCCAGTATTTTGTGAATTATGTTCATGCCAATGTTGATTTTGTATTCATCACGATTTCCTGTCTGGAGTATTATTTTCTTCCCCCTTAATTTTTCAGTTTCGTCAATAAGCCTTCTAACAGGATCAAATTTCAGCCATTTATTCCATATATCTTCTATTATTTCACCAGTATCCAGTGAAAATGGCAGTTCTATTTTTGTGCCATTTGGCGAATATGAGGCTGCCATTGCCACGACATTATACGCAGTCAATTCATCCTGGCTATGTATAAACTCCTCCCTGTATTTTTCTATAAAACTATCTAGAGTATTATCTTTCATAACCATATAGGCTGTTACAAAATCGGGCATATAACAATATGGAAAATATGAGTCCCCGGATATATCTATAAATCCCCTGAATGTATCAGGATAATCCATAACAATGGAAATAGAACCAAAGCCTCCAGAAGACTTTCCGAAGAGGTAAATGTCCCGATCTCCATACAGTTCATGAATATAGTTTACAAGGTCAAGGGCTATAAAACTTTTATAATTACCTATTGCTGTAGAATCCACAAACTGATTTCCTCCAAATTTTGTCATTGTATCTG
>NZ_KI542834.1:0-2345 GCF_000496155.1 Ferroplasma sp. Type II | reverse complement strand
CTGAGGATCCCCTTCATCTCCCAGGGGATTTCCATTCAGCGATTTGGCGACTAATATATCTTCCACAATTTTATACATAATATCCTATGTTTTTGGCATATAAAGATTTGACCGTTCTCAAAACATTGTGCAATGTTATGCACCTGTCCTGTTCGTAGCGTAGGCAGTCTCAGTCGAACCTGCTTCAGAAATCTCAGGTTTATCTCTGATGTACAGGTATTCATCCTTCATGGACTGCCAAGAGGCCGACGCACTCACGGGGAACGGATCTCCGCAAAGATCGATGCCACGGTGGGTTATGGCCATTGAGGCCAGCCTGTCCCTGTCGTAGTTCCGATCACAGTTGTTGCATCTAGATATCTTCCACGTTGGGTGCTTTACCTTTTCACCACATACGGGACACTCTGAGGAGGTCCCTCGTGGATTCACATATACTGTCTTCATTGGCGATTTATATATGTATATGGCGGATACCTTGTCCTTCTCCACCAGTTCCAGAAGTTCAATAAAACATTTCCTGTTAAACTTCATTCCGCTCCTTATGTCTGAGACAACATGGGATTCCGGTGATACTGTCTGCAATTTCTGAATCTGCCTGTCCAGGTCGGCTTTCTGATCATGTGAGGATACCCTTGCATAGATGAAAGACATCCTGTTACTTTTTATGCCGAGTATACGATTGATCTCGCTCTCAGGCACACGCCGGAAGTTGTTCGAGAGCCTGATGCACTTGATCTTGCCTTCCCTGTCCCACTTCCTGATAGTGGTTGGATCAAGTTGCGATATTTCGCAGGCATCTCTCAATGTGTAAAGTTTTCCCATGACTCTTATAATGGCATATCATATGAATGCATAATATTATTCATTAACAGTTAGAACCCTTTTATAACCCCATTTTAAAAATTGTAAGGACATCTACCAAAAAATTTATTAACCTGTAAATTAATTTAGTTATTGGAGGTGCTTCAATGGTCAGTTTCACGATGCATTACGACGATGAGGATGATGATGATGAAGAAGAGGACGACGATGATGACGAATAATCGGATTCCTGATAAACTAATTTTAACATATAAGCGGGAAGTCCCCTTTCGTTAGAGAGGGATGAAAGCGCAAATTTTATAGTCTATTAAGTTATTATACAAGAGAGTAGGCACGGACTGTCGCCGATTTTATGCCCGTAGAGGCTCAACCTCTGCAATGCAAGTTGAGTTGTTGAAGTGGGAAGCCCCATGCGTTAGCTTGGGGAGGATGTCACCAAAGACCTACTATATTTTATATTGATTTTTTGTTAAATTTAATCTTTAAGGTTAAATAAACGTTTGATATAAATAGCCATGAATATTGTTATTATTGGTGGAGGGGCAGCTGGCATGTCAGCCGCATCTAAGGCAAGGAGAATGGATAAAAATGCCAGAATAACCGTACTTGAAAAGACAGGCTATGTATCCTATGCAGAATGCGGAATGCCATATTATCTCTCTGGTTATTTTGAAAATGTCAATGACCTGCTACATTATCCTCTCAGTGAATTTATCGAGCATAGAGGCATAGATGTAATCACAAACGCAGTTGTGGACTCAATAAACAGAAAGGAAAAATATATAGAATCAAATGGAAAAAAATACCCATATGATAAGCTGGTCATAGCGACGGGTGCAGAGCCCAGGATTTCGGAGGGACTTGCCAATTATGTGCTGGCACTGAGGAACATGGACGATGTGATTCGAATAAAAGGAAAGATCAGGGGTGTTAATGATATTACCATAATAGGTGCAGGTGTCCTGGGAACAGAACTGTTTTCATTGCTTGGAGAAAAATATAATGTAAGGCTTATTTCCAAACACGAATATGTACTACCCCATATGGACAGGGATATGGGAAATATACTTACAGATATTCTAAGTAGAAATGGGAAAGAAATAGAATATAATTCAGTTCCCACAGCAATATCCGGTTCTCCGGGAAATTATTCTGTAACCACAAGTAGAGGTACATTCAATACAGAACTTGTTATATCTGCCACAGGAATAAAACCTTCAACTGAACTTGCAGAAAAAGCAGGACTGAAACTCACCGCAAATGGACTTATAAGTGTGAATGAGTTTTTGCAGACATCTGATCCCGATATTTATGCCGCCGGAGACAATGTGGCTACAAAAAATATTGTTACCGGATCTTCTGATTATTATCCACTTGCACAGATTGCAAATAAGATGGGGAGAACCATAGGAATCAACATATTCGGGAATAAGAGGGTGTTTCCGGGGGCACTTGGAACTACCATTATAAATGTAATGGGATACCAGGTAGGATACACCGGAATAAATGAAAATACTGCAGCA
>NZ_KI542833.1:1541-3592 GCF_000496155.1 Ferroplasma sp. Type II | reverse complement strand
TCAAAAAATGTTTTAAATTATGTTTCATAACTAAATGCCCTATTTCGTGTGCAACAACAGCTTCTAATTCTGACTCTGATAAGTTTGAAAGCAGATAGCTTGTAATATAAATATAATATTTATCTGATTGGTATCCATTAGCTATTTTAACGCTGTTTGTATCTATTATTTTTATGTGAGGTGTTATGTTATAATCCCGAAAAACCTTAAGTATTGACTGTATTTTTGTGTCTTCATTGTTTTCTATTGATGGAATTCTATTATATTTTATATTAGAGATTGGCTGTAATAGAACCAGGAGTATGAATATAATTAATACTATATTTATGTATATTAAAGTATCAATATATGTGTGAGTCATAATATAATATCCAGAAACAAACATAAAAAATAATATAAGCACTATTAGTGGACCATAACTATTGAATTTTAGATATTCAGCAAATGTTGCTGTTATACCTTTATCTTTCCTGTCAATAAGGTATCCTAAAAAAACAAGAATAAATGCTACAAATTCTGAACCCGTAAGAGTTATTAACCATATCAACAGTGTAAAGTGATAAATAATAATTGAAGGTATAAATAAAAATATAGATATCGGATACAAAGTACCGATTATTATGCGTTTTTGAAAATTATCCATATCGCACCTATGGAATCAATATGCAGCTATTGCAGCGCCAATGGCCGCTCCAACATATCCACTTGCTGCTAAAATTGCATCTGCGGTCGCTTCTGTAATCCATCCAGCAGCCCCTAATGCGTCAGCGACAAGAATGGCTACGCTGGGTTCCAGTCCCATAGTGACAGTTAGCCAATTAAACCAAGTAGACGCTGTCGGGAAATGGCCATGTGTGAAGTAGTAGTATAGAAAATTTCCATGTGATGTGCCAGTATTAATTAGCGCCCCGGGAAGCATATGACTTGCGTCTTCAATAATAGGAACTCCTGCAATACTTAAGTATCCTGCTCCCGATATCATACAGAAGAGTGATACCATCACAATAGCTTTTGCAACTCTCTTGTAGTGCTCCCTGTTATCTTTTTGCATGGAGCCAATTGCCATGTTCGAAGATAACCCCTTTCTTTTACGGTAGAGAACACTGCTCTCAACTATGTTTATTTCAAACATAATATATATCATACCAGTTTCCTATATTTAACCATTATGCATGACCATGTCATATTTATTCTATGATTTAATTTTTAATTATGGATGAGAATGTCAATAAAATCCTTAAAAAACACTGCAATAAAATATCTAAAGAATCAAAGGTTGAAGGAATAGGCATAGACAGCTATTCCAGGAAATTTAACCTATCAGCACATCTATCCATATTAGCAAAAGGGATAATTAAAAAGAATGACCTTACAGATATAGCATATAACAATGGAATAAGCAAATCACAGCTGTCAAAGCTCAACAATAAAAGGCCATACACTATATCTGAGAAGGTATTCTACAGCCTTTTAAACACATTCATAAAGGCACACAGGTATGATATATACCATGATTATCTTGACAAACTATACAGTATTCTGGCAATAGATTCTACATTTATAGAAACAATGGTTAATGGTTCCGGCATATACCAGAGGGAGAAAAGGAGAAATGGGATAAAGATCCATATTGCAGCTAAAACAAATCACTATGCATTGCCATTGAAGGCAATAATAACACCTGCAAATGTAAATGATTCCAAAGTATTTGATGATCTGTTATGGCATATAAACGAATACATGTCTGGCAATACTGTTTTAACATTTGATTTAGGGTACTATAGCTATGACAGGCTTAAGGAATTAAAGGAGAATAATATTAACTTTGTTTCAAGGCTCAGGAAGAATGCCGATTATACTGTAACCTAAACTCCGAGCTTATTTAGGGAACATTTGAATTATTATCCAGTATTTGGCGAAAGATTTATTTGCTTATATGTGTTCCCTATATACAGAACATGACAAGGGAAATTAAAAAGGTAGGGAAATACAATTACGTATATGAAAGCAGCATGGTATGGGATTCAGAACACAGTAAAAGGCACAAGGTT
>NZ_KI542833.1:0-1434 GCF_000496155.1 Ferroplasma sp. Type II | reverse complement strand
ATTTTTCCATTGGATTTACANCCAGCAATCAGAGAATTTTAATTATAATTCCATTGCTCGACAATAATTGTCATAGCAACACTGTGTAAATTGATGTTATCTTTATGAAATTGCAAATGATCAGATATAAATATTGGAAATCTGTATGATATATAGATACATAACATTTATTTAAATATTTCTATAAATACATACATTGTACTGTCCCATTATTATTTCCTTTATATACTGTATGAATTTATATTTTTTCATTTTACCACCATTTTATTTTTATATGCCATTGCTGGTGTAACTATATTATCACCATCTGACAGTGAGTCATGCATCCTTTCATAGTTGTAATGGTATACTACCTCTTCCCAGGTACTGAAATATGGCCTTAAACGTTTTATGGTATAGTTTAATCTCTCCAGTTTTCCATTTGTTTCAGGGTGTTTTACCCTTCCAAGTATGTGTTTTATATTACTGTTATCTAAGTATTCCTGGAACTTATTGTGATCTCCAGGTATTCCATTCTTACCATTTGAAAAGAACTGTGTTCCATGGTCTGTTAATATCTCTTCAGGCTTACCGTAAGTGTTTATTGCTATTTCCAGTGCTTCTATTGTATTATCTATTGTTTCCTCACCGTATATTCCCATTCCTACTATGAACCTTGAAGCATCATCTTCTATTATTATTAACTTCTCACTGTCACTGTATTTAGTCCAGTCCATATGCCATAGTGAGTTGCTATGTTTCCTCTCATATTTTATATATTTTCTCTGTTTCTTCTTATTATTGCTGTTATCAACCATATTTAATAATAACAGTATTCTGTATATATTGTTTTTAGCTATTATTATCCCCTTTCTTTTAAGGTATTTCCTTATTCTTTCAGGTCCTGACATAGGGTATTCATATCTTATTTTTTTAACTATTTCTATATCCTTGCTGTTTAATTCCCTATGTTTCCTTTTACCTATTGTATATTCTCCATTATCCCTGTATTTTTTGTATATGTAATTTACATACCTTGTTGTTATTTTCATTTCCTTAGCTATTTCTGTAGATGATCTTCTCTTATTTTTCTCCCTTATTATATATTTTATTTTTTTCTCATTTAACTTCATTCTGGGCTTATATTCTTTTATTATATTTTTAGAGGGTATATATAGGAAATATTTACGGGACAATATAATAAATACATACATCAAGATTGCCTTACTATATAATTTACTTTCTTCGTTATACTATATAGTAGTAATATATAGAAATTAATTCGTGAATAAACTTATTCTTATTTAACTTCATTCTGGGCTTATATTCTTTTATTGTATTTTTAGATGGTATATATAGGGAATATTTACGGGGCGATATATTATTTACTATTTAAATAAATTTCAAAAGGGAAAATATTCCCTTCCATTTAATTATTAACTTAGGAGTTTCCAA
>NZ_KI542832.1:0-6316 GCF_000496155.1 Ferroplasma sp. Type II | reverse complement strand
TCGTGCTTATATTCATCTTCTTTTCACCATTCCTTATTATTACATAATTTCCATAACTATGAACCCCAACAACGTCGTATCTGCTCTCCCCGAATTCCACTACATCACCGGGTTGTAAGGGGTATCTTTTCCTTCTTATTGATGGCCTGAATCCCTTCCTGTTTGTCTGGATAGAACGGTTGTCCCTCCTTCTCTGTGTGATTGTAAATGGCAATACCCTGGCCTGGTTGGTTCCTCCAGCAATCACAAATGCATCGTTGGCATGGCTCTTATCCAACCCCAAAGAAATACGATTCCTCTTTGTGATGTAACCGAATGTATGATCTGCTCCAGTTAGCTGAGTGAGTTTCCACCTTACAGTGTTCATGAAAGCCGCATCTCTTAACGGCATCAATGCACTCTTTCTCAGATCGGGATATCCGAACTCTTCTGCGGTAAGGTTGTTCTTCTTCTGGTTGCATTCATGGCATGAGATGGCAAGGTTGTCTACTGTATTAGAGCCGCCCCTTGATCTGGGTGTGAGATGCTCTATTTCAAGAGGCACACCGGTCTTGCTGCAATACACACAGATATGATGGAACTTCTCAAGGAGATATTCTCTGATCTCATATCCCTGAAGTTCTCCCTGCTGGTACTCTATTCCACTTATCTCAGGGTTCTTCATCTTCTGCTGATCGAATGAAGCAACCTCAATAATAATATCGGATATTGTAAGTATTTTTTTCAGTTTCTCAATCAGTCTTATGTGAGTCTGTAGTTTGTGATCTATGCTGGGTGCAAGCCATCCTTTCTTTTTGTTTCCACGGTTCATAAATCTTGGTTTCCTGTACCAGAGTTTGTCTCTCCTGTTCCTACGGTACATAGATTTCTCTTTATTGAGTTTGGGTATATCAGTTCCTTCTTTTCTGTTACTGCAGAGAATCCAATGTGCTTGTATCCGGCATCTATACCCAATATTACTGGCTGCTTTGTCTCTCCGGTTGCATAGAGGAGCTGAATAGTGAATGGATTTGAACTGATCACCCTTGCTTTTCCAGATTTCAATAGTGTTCGTGCCTTTCCTGGTGTTGTCGGCATTAATGGTTCGTTGCGCATGTTTATAACGGGAACCCTCAGGTCCTGTCCAGCCATGCCTGACTGTAGGTCCACATTGGGGTTGTTAGAAGGGGTTTTTAAACCATGCACACTGAGAGTTTCCTCTCTGTTTAATGCATGATCACAGTTGCCACGGACTTGTGGAGCATCCGTAGGTGTGTATGTATTTCTCCAATCTAACTTCTGCTTCTCTTTCATGTTTTTCACCATGTCTTTCAAAGCCCCCTAATCAACTCTTGCGCTGTTCCTCACGGAACAAGCCCCTTCCGTCAGGGAGGGGTAGTTGACTATTACCATCCGGTATTATTGGATTTATACAATATACTCATTAACTTTATATAATTTACTGGATTTTCTATTGCACCGTATGAATATTTTAATATGAGTTGCTGATATATAATCGTATGATTACCGTTTACAGCCCATTGAGAATAAGCTTTGCGGGTGGGGGAACAGATATAAGCCCATTTTTAGAAAATTATGGAGGTGCAGTACTGAATACCACAATAGACCGTGGAATAATGATACGGTATATTGATGATGGGGGATCACTGGAGGTTTCTTCCAGGGACTTCCTGAGGTCTGCACTCATATCATCAACCAACAATACTTCCATGGAAAACAAGATTATCAATATGTTCATGGAAAATGGCATAGATACTGGAAGAATAATTATGAATAATGATGTTCCACCTGGTTCAGGCCTAGGTTCCAGTTCGGCATTAATCAATGGAATAATAAAGGCAATCTATGCAATCAAAAGGAAGGATATAGACCCATACGATCTCGCAAAGGAGTCCTACCTCTCGGAAAAAAATAAATTCAATATTATCCTGGGAAAGCAGGATCCCTATGCTATTTCTGTTGGGGGTTTAAAATATATGGAATTCAGAAGGAGTGGTGAAGTAACACAAAAATTTGCACTGTCAGATCCCTTTGTAACAAACCTCGAAAAATCAATGATACTGGTTTATACCGGCAATACCAGGGAAAGTTCAAGGAGTCTTCAGGATCAGGTTGCAAAATCAGAAAATGGCGATGAAAAAACAATGGAAAGCCTGAATAAACTCAAGGATCTTGCATTAAATCTAAGCAAGGCTATCAAGTCACATAACAGGGATGAAGTTTACAGCATTGTGAATGAAGGTTGGAGTATAAAAAAATCACTGGGCACCAGTGTAACAAATAAAAGAATAGATACAATAATAGATTATGCTCTTGATAACGGTGCAAAATCAGCAAAGTTGCTTGGAGGAGGTGCTGAAGGATTCATCCTGCTTATAGGGGAAAGAGAAAATATTGATTCACTGCAGCATAAAATGATGTCTCAGTCAGATTTTGTAATACGTATCCGTTTTGATGGGGAAGGCACAAGGGTGATAAGAAATTTCATTGAGCCTCATGAGTAGAAAGGTAAACTCCGAGAATGCTCGACCATGAACCCAGTAAAACTGCCTCTGCCATTTCCGTTACAGAGAGGCCAATTTTTAGATGTATGTATTCAAACAATACGAGAATACCAAAAATTATTGTCCCAAGCGACGCCACACCAGCAAAGAAACCATAATAGCTCAAATAATTCCTTATCCTGTAAAAACTGAATATTATTATGCCTACTGGTGTGAAAATAAAATATATTATAGCAATTGCAAGATGCAGATTTCCATAATTTTCATTGAAAATCCCGATGAGAAAAAGTGATACAGAACCCAGCATTATAAAGCCAATAGACAGGAACTTTATTTGAATTTGCCTGTATAGCATAAGGGCAAAAATAAATACAGATATGCCGCCTATTATGACCGCAGCATCAAAGATATAATAATATCTGTGGATTCCAAGGCTGCTCAGGGAATTGGTGTACCATGAAAAATAGGCAGACATCCTTATGTCCAGCAATATAAGCAATATTGTTATGGCCGGACCGAAAAGGCCGATTAGAAATTTCTTTGAACTCATATGGATATTACAACATCACAACTAAAAAAAATCTTTGTATTAAAACAAAAGTTATGGGAATCAAAGAAGGGATTCCTTTATCTGTTTTATAGCTTCATCTTTACCCTTGAAGTCATGGAAAGTCATGAATTTGCCCTTTTCCAGCTCCTTGTAATGCTGGAAGAAATGCTTTATCTTATTTTTCACAGCTTCAGGAATGTTTTCAATATCTTTGTATTCAGCAGACATCGGATCGACCTTGTCAATAGGGACTGCAATAACCTTATTGTCTGAACCTTCCTCATCACTCATTTCGGCTATCCCTATGGCCCTGCATTTCAATATGGATCCTGAGGGAATGGGCACTGAGGAAATGACAAGAACATCAAGGGGGTCTTCATCCTTTGCTTTGGTATTAAGGATAAAACCATAGTTGGTTGGGTATACCATTGATGTGAACAGTATCCTGTCAAGAACTATATTATCTACATCGGGCTTATATTCGAGCTTTGTGTTTCCACCCTGAGGAATTTCTATAAAAACATAGAAAGACTCAGGAAAGTCTTTAGTTTGTACATCAAATTTCATGAAAATGAATGCTTATATAGCATAAAAAGATTTTCCAGATGACTATATTATCAGGAATATTCTTATAAACTCCTTATAAACTCCTTATAAACTCCTTATAAACTCCTTATAAACTCCTTATAAACTCCTTATAAACTCCTTATAAACTCCTTATAAACTCCTTATAAACTCCTTATAAACTCCTTATACTTATATCGTGATAAAACAGTATAGCTATGGTACTTATCCAGAAGAAACTGAAATATCCATGAATTGGAAAAAACAGAAGTGAACATTAACAGGTACTTTATAATTTGTAAAACCTTGTTCTGCACCATTAAATTTAAACTTCCCCGCGATTACTTACCATAAGGATGGGAAATAGGTTTGCGTGAGCCTTGAGAAAATTCTAATAAAAATTAATCCAGAGTGTACATCCAGCAACTACAGGTTTCATCTATTATGGGTGCAGATGATTGAATAATAATAATTATATATAAATTAAATATACATTTGAATGGAAGATTTTGAGCATGTATATACGTATGATAAAGGGTTGAAATTCGACCAGGTAAAGAGGATTTTATTTGGGAAAGGTCAGTCGGATCAGGTGGGTAATCAACTAAAGGAAATAAAGAAGAAAAATACAATAATAGTTACAGATCCAAATGTCTATAAATTTGGTCTCCTTGCTAAAATAGAAAGCTCACTTTCCGAAGCAGGAATAAAATATGAGGTATATGACAGAATTTCAAATGAACCAACAATGGAAAATATTGTGAATGCAGTGGAGTTCGCAAGATCCAACGGAAATTTTGACTCTGTAGTTGCAGTAGGTGGTGGAAGCGTGCTTGACACAAGCAAAATGGTAGCCTCGATGGTTACAAATAGTGGAGAACCCAAAGAATATCTTACTCCAATTGAGGATAAATTCAAAAATCCTGGACTTCCAAAGATTCTTATCCCAACAACCGGTGGCACCGGCAGCGAAGTTTCAAATATGTCTGTTGTCATAGAGAAGGAATCGATGTATAAAACATGGGCAGCAAGCAGCAATCTTCTCGCAGATACGGCAATAGTAGATCCTGTTCTGAATGTCAGTGCACCACCCAGAACAACAGCAGCAAGCGGAATGGACGCTCTTGCCCATAATGTAGAGGGATTGATAAGCAAGGAGGCAAATCCCATATCTGATGGAATTGCAACAAAAGCATCCTCACTGATTTTCAGAAATCTTAGAACAGCATTTAATAGTCCAGACAACATAGAAGCCAGATCTGCGATGTCATTGTCAGCTATGCTTGGAGGGATGGTTATAACATTTCCCTGGGTGGCTGGACCGTCGGTGCTGGGACATTGTCTCGGGGAAGCCTTCGGGCCCAAGTACGGGGCTATACATGGCGTAGCTGTTGGTATGTCCCTTCCATATATACTGGATTACAATATATCTGCTGCCTATAATAAGATAGGAACACTTGCAAGGATCTTCAATATACCTCACAAGGGAGAATCTGCCAGGGCAGTTGCATCAAAAATTGCTCCTGTCATAATTCAGCTTCTAGAGGACTTGGAAATGCCGACCACATTAAAGCAGATAAATTTCCCAAAAACCGATATAGAAAAATTTGGTGAATACATATTTTCCACAAGACAGAAGCTCTATGACCTTCCAAGGTTTAACCCCAGGAGGCTAACTCTGGAAAACTCCATACAGCTTATAAGGAATATGTACGATGGAACACTGGAAAATTAAAACAAATAGGTGAACAATAATGGAAACATATAAGATGTTTATAAATGGAGAATGGGTTGAATCGTCAAATGAAGAAGTTCTTGATGTTAAAAACCCATCCACTGGGACAACAATGGCAAAAGTTCAGTCAGCTTCCAATGAGGATGTCCATAGAGCTATAGACGCCGCCAGAAACTCATTTGACTCCGGCATTTGGAGCAGACTTCCACCAGGAGAGCGTTCAAACATACTCCTGAGGGTGGCGGAATTGCTTGAGAAGAACCAGGAGGAATTTATTAAAATCGAGACGGAAAATTCAGGAAAAAGCATTAAACAGGTATCTGGGTATGATATTCCCTATACTATAGATAACATACGTTTTATAGCTGGTGCATGCAGAACTCTCGAAGGAAAAGCCATGGCGGAATATGTGAGTGACGGAACAAGTGCCATAAGAAGAGAGCCCATAGGAGCTATCGGCATAATAACTCCCTGGAATTACCCACTGATGATGGTTATCTGGCGTGCATTTCCTGCAATTGCTATGGGCAATTCGGTTGTTGTTAAGCCTGCTAGTTATACACCACTTACAACACTTAAACTTGCCAAAATCCTTCAAGATGCTGGAGTTCCTGACGGCGTTTTTAATGTCATCACTGGTCCTGGAAGTTCTGTGGGTGAGGAAATGGCGAAAAGCGATAAACTTGAAATGATCGCCTTTACAGGGAGCACGGAGGTTGGCAAACGCCTTTCAGTACTTGGAGCATCCAACCTAAAGAAAGTATCTCTGGAACTTGGAGGAAAAGCCCCTTTTATTGTTTTCAAGGATGCCAACATAGATGCTGCAGTTGAAAGTGCCATAGTAGGCGGACTTGTAAACAATGGACAGGATTGTGCAAATTCCACTAGATATTACATTCAGGAAGAGGTATTCGACAAGTTTCTTGCCAGGCTCAGAGAGAGAATACAAAAGTTGAACATAGG
>NZ_KI542831.1:4323-11386 GCF_000496155.1 Ferroplasma sp. Type II | reverse complement strand
ATCATTGCATGCCATAGATGAATATAATTTCCACTTTATAACTGATACCAAGAAAAACTTTCTGCCAGTTGTAAAGGAAGGCATAGAGGCTGCAAAGGAGGCTGATCTGGGCCCCATTAAAATAAACTTTGTCCTGATGAAGAATATAAATGAAAATCAGGTTGACGGCATGATAAAATTCTGCGCTGAAAACAATTGCATACTCCAGCTAATAGAATTTGAGGCTAATGTTGAGAAAGAGCATAGTGAGGAATATATAAAATATCATGTGCCACTGGAACCCGTTGAAAACCGGATAAAACAGAAGGCTGAAAGTGTTGAACATAATCCCCTCCATAACAGGGAAAGGTATACTGTTAACACAGAATATGGAAAAGTCAAAATAGAATTTGTAAAACCAATGCGCAACGTTGATTTCTGCAAACACTGTACAAGATTAAGAGTTACGGCAGACGGAAAGTTTAAAACCTGTTTGCTGAGGGAAAACGATTATTTTGAAATAAAGGATGTACTCGGGGATAACGAAGAGATAGATAAAATGTACAGGGAGGCAGTAAGGGCAAGGATACCATACTGGAGGTGATTTATGAGGATAACAGTTTTATATTTTGCCCGTGTAAAAGATATAACCGGAACTGCCCAGGAAACCTTCGACATAAGCTGGGGAAGCATGGATGAATTAATGGAAAAAATATTCAGCAAATATCCGGAATTGAGAAACATCAGTAATCTGCTTATTTCAGTAAATAATGAATATTACTCCGGTATTCCACTACGTGAAAATGACAGAGTAGCGTTTTTCCCACCGGTCAGTGGGGGATAGAAAGCAGAGATATTTACATATTTATTTGAAGTATTTTTCCCTTAAATAGCGTAGAAGTCCATCTCCACGTGGGTCAAAGCCCGCTTCCGATTCAGAGTCTATGGTAATTCCCTGTGCATGCCCCATCATATCATTAAGGTCGTCCACGGGTTCATAATGGTTGAGCCTCAGTGTGCTTTCATAGTAAACCTTAGAATCACCGTAGATAGATGCTGGATATGCAAATCTTGGGTAGGCAATAGCATCCGGTATACTGTAACCAAGGTCAATGAGTCTCGAAAGTATCTGTACATTTATCTGGGGCTGAACGTCACCACCCATGCTGCCCAGGATTATGTCCTTTTTCCCGGAGGCCAGTACGCTCATTAGAGTGTGGAATGTTTTTTTGCCAGGCTCCAGATGATTTCTGTTTTCACTGTCCAGAGAAAAGTAGCTTCCCCTGTTATTCATATTTATGCCCGTTCTACTTATATTATGTCCGGATCCGAAACCCATATAGTTACTCTGTATTGCACTTATTTCTATGCTTCCATCAAAAATTGAAAAGGCAGTTGTGTCTGAAATGTTAGAATTCCCATTACCTGGGCTGGATTTGTCAGGTTTCAGGTCTTCTATATTTTCCGGTAGCTTCACTCCGTCATAGATGTACTGCCTACGGATATTGTATGCATCGCGCATAGTTTTTATGAGGGTGTCATAGTATTCCTGATGCTCCATTCCAGAAAGATCATATCCATTTAAATCCCTTAACCATACAGACGCTGTAAGTCCCTGACTAACAGGAGGATTAGTATAAACATCGTATTCCCTGTATTTTATTCTGATAGGACTCAATATTTCGGCTTTATATTCCGCAAGATCGGATTTTCTGATAAGTCCGCCTTTTTCTCTCATGTCACTATCTATTTTATCTGCAACAGTACCATTGTAAAATGAATCCAGACCCTCTTTCACCAGTGTCTCAAGGGTATTCCCCAGATCTTCCTGTTTAAGCCACGTATCTGTATCCTTGTAAATTTCATTGAAGTCATTGTCTCCATCATTGAAATTCTTTATTGCCCTTGCAAGTTTTCTGCTGGGTTCAAATCCTTCAAGCGCAAACTGGATTGCCCTTTTGAAATTTTTATCGATGCCCATAGTGGATTTTTCTGCCGCAATTTTCCAGGATGATACGAGACCTGGTATTGAAAATGAAGAAAGAGGTCCGTGTTTCGGTATTTCTTTGTACCCCTGCCCTGAGTAAAAATCTATATCAGCGGCGGCAGGTGCGAATCCACTTGCGTTTATGCAGTAATATCGACCGTCTTTTATTGTTGCAAATAAATCTCCTCCAAGACCATTAAACTGAGGCTGGACAGCAACCAGTGCAGAGGACGCTGCAAGCATGGCATCGTATGCATTTCCTCCTTTTTCCAGTGCTTCCAGTCCTGCCATGGTGCTGAGCGGGTGGCTAGTGGCTACATTATATTTCATAAGATAAATATTTATTTAAACTATTTAAAGAATTTTAAAAAAGCATGTTAACTTATAGTTGTGAATAAGAACATTTTATCAATGTAATTATGTATAAACCTTTATATATTCAAATTTAGCTTATAGTTTATGAAATCCAGTAAATTAATGACAATAATAGTTGCAATAATAATAGTTGCCGTTGTAGCCGGCGGCGGATATTACGCATACCACTACGAGACAACGGGAACGTTGAAAATGAGTGCGGCAGATAGCCCACCTTCAATAAATGGAGTTGCAGCAGTGTACGTTACCTTCAGTTCGGTGGCACTTCATTCAGATAAAGCATCTTCCAACTCTACAGGCTGGACAAATTATTCATTGCATGACAAAACCGTGAATATATTGAACTTAACTGCAAGCAATGCTGCATTCCTTTCCAACCTGTCAGTGCATGCATCATCATACAATATGATGAAACTGTACATTAAAAACGTAACTGTACATGTGAGTTTATCATTGTCAGGCATACTGAACAGCAGCACCACAATTAACATGTCCCTGGCACATGCCTTCGCCCTTGTTATATTTGTGCACCCTGTTACTGTATCGGCACATGCCACAACAAGTATGGTAACCGATTTTAACCTGTCTAACAATATTGAGCTAAGCGCGCATAAATTCAACATGAGCGCAACGGTTAATGTTTTATCTTAAATTTTAAAACCTTTTGATTAATTTTTCATACACAAAAACTTTATTTTTATCGCTTGCCTTTTAAATGATGAATCCTTTTGAAAAAGCTAGAATAGGAAAAATTGAGATAAAAAACAGATTTGTTATGGCTCCAATGATATCCAATTTATGTAATCCAGATGGAACAACCAATGAGAATCACATCAGGTATCTTGAGGAAAGGGCACGTGGTGGGTTTGGACTGATAATTACAGAATACGCCTATGTTGATGAATACAACGGAAAGGGTTCACCAAATGAGATGGGAATATTTTCCAGGGAACAGCTTCCGAAGCTGTCAAGGTTGACAGAAAGAATACATTCCGCTGGATCAAAAATATTTGTACAGCTGGTACATGCGGGAGGAAAGGCCAATCCACACTATAATAAGGAATCCATATTTGCTCCCTCCACTGTCGATTATCTTGGAAGTTTGCCGGCTGAAATGACTAAACAAGACATAAAAAATGTCGAAAACAAATTCCTTAATGCGGCTGAAATAGCCTACAGAGCAGGATTTGATGGTATAGAACTTCATGGAGCCCACGGCTATCTATTACAGGAGTTCATATCACCTTCACTCAATAAAAGGCAGGATGAATATGGAGGTTCAACTGAAAACCGTGTGAGGATTATAAACGAGATTTCAGATATGATAAGAGCTAAACTGGATATGCCTCTGGGAATCAGGCTCAGCCTCTATGAAGATGATGAGGACGGATATGATGCCGATTATGGAATAGAAGTGGCATCCATGTTAAAAAATATGGATTACATACATTTCTCCGCAGGAAGGTTCGCACCTCCCGGGTCTTCTGCTTCGTTCTATTATGAAAATGTGCATATAGGTTCAAAACTTAAGGGAAAGATTGATAAGAATACAATGCTGGTAGGTTCAATAAGATCCATGCAGGATATTGAAAAGGCACTGAAGGTTTCTGACTTTGTTGTATTTGGCAGGCAGGCACTTGCCGATCCCTATACACCATTGAAAATGAAAATGGATATTCCTTACAGGCCATGCATAAGGTGCAACCAGGCATGCAGGAATTTATCCAATGCCGAGGTAAGATGTACCATTAATCCATACACAGGATTTGAAATAACTCAGAATTCCAGTAAAAAATACAGTGGTGAGATAGCTATAATAGGATCTGGAATAAAGGGTCTGGAAGCCGCACTCTATGCTGCCAGCATGGGCATAAAGTCAATTGTGTATGAGAAATCAGACTTTGGTGGACAGTTCAATGAGATAATAGACCAGTACAAGAAAAGGGACTTTATGCCACTTCTTGAGTATTACCAGTCAATGCTGAAAAGGTATGGAATAGAAATAAGATATGAATCAGCGAATAATGGGATATTGTGCCTCCCCGACAAAATTTATCCAGATATTGGAAGAAACGGCGATCTGAGTATAGATACAAATATCTACAGGTATTTTGATGACGTATTGAAAATAGCAGAAAAGAATAGGGTTATAATGAGTACCAGGTCACTTCACAGCCTTGAAAGATCAAGAATTGATGGATATAAGAAAATAGCTGAAAAAGCGGGGATAGAATTCAGGGATATGGATTCCTATGATTTTAAGGTGTACGACATTAGGCAATACGATATACTGGAAGCCATGAAGAGCGGGAGAATGGCCATAGACCAGTATATTCTGGAAAACAAAACCGCATTTCTGTGAAATGTTACTAAATTTTTATTAGTATTATATTAATTAGGTTTCATGAAAGTAGCAGTAATAATGGGAAGCAAATCTGATTTCCCGGTTATGCAGGATGCAGTAAATGAATTGAAAAACTTTGGCGTTGAGGTAGAATACAGGATAGTCTCAGCCCACAGGACCCCTGAATTCATGCTGAAATATGCCCATGATGCCATAGAGAACAACATAGAGGTGATTATAGCAGGTGCTGGAGGGGCAGCACATCTCCCGGGAATGGTGGCTGCAATGACTACCCTGCCGGTAATAGGGGTTCCTGTACAGTCAAAGGCGTTAAATGGCCTGGACTCGCTGCTGTCAATAGTCCAGATGCCTCCCGGAGTGCCTGTGGCTACTGTATCTATTAATGGTGCAAGAAATGCTGCACTTCTGGCAGTACGAATTCTTTCAATAAAATATCCGAAGCTGAAGGAAATGATGCAGGCATTTTTGGATAACCAGAGAGATGCTGTCTTAGGTGACAAATTATGAAAATAGGAATAATAGGATCGGGGCAGTTAGGATATATGATGATAAACACAATGAGGAGGTACCCTATTGAATTCTATGTTATAGATGACAATAAAGGCCCTTCCGCTTCTATAGCAGACAAATTTTTTGATGTTTCACAGTACAGGGAGTTTGTTGACTCATGCGATTTTGTTACATACGAATTTGAACACATAGACAGGAACATACTGGAATATGCCAGCCAGAATGGAAAATTAAGACCATCCATCAAGGCAGTCGAACTGAAACAGGATAGATCTCTTGAAAAAAAATATCTCAGTGACCATGGATTTCCCATAGCTGATTATGAATACGCGGAAACCTACAGTGATGCATTTGAGAAGGCCAGAAAATTCGGAAAGGCAGTAATAAAAAGCTGTAGAGGCGGTTACGACGGAAAAAATCAGTATTTTATTGACATTAATTCCAAATTTGAAAAACACCCGGATATGCCATATGTGATAGAAAAATTCATTGATTACGAATATGAAGCCTCAATTATAGCTGTACGGGATGAAAATGGGAAATTCTACCACTTTGAACCGTCATTTAATTACAACAAGAATGGCATACTCATATACAACATATCTCCAGTAGGCAATACCATAGAGATGATTGATATAGCTAAAAGGCTCATGGAATCCCTGAAATACATAGGAGTAATGGGAATCGAATATTATGTTAAAGACGGCAAGGTAATAATTAATGAATATGCACCCAGGGTTCACAATACCGGGCATCATACGCTTACTGGAAGCTCAGTATCACAGTTTGAGGAACATATACTGGCGGTTGCAGGAATGGATATTATAAGACCGGATCTATTTGTGCCTTCCGGAATAGTGAATATTATAGGAACAGGAATTGATGGTAATATATCTCCAATACTCCAGCTTGGCAACACAAACATTTACTGGTACCATAAAAATGAGGTAAGGAGAAAAAGAAAGATGGGGCATGTAAATGTTTATGGTGAATCATATGAGGAAGTAAGGAATAAAATAAAAGACATAATGGAAATACTTTATGGAGACAAAATAGAAGATTTTATTTAAAGCAATAGGACAGCCTTAACACCCTCGATTTTTTTTATCCTGTTAAGGATATCGCCAGTAACTGTATTTGTTGTGACAATGATTGCCCTGGGGTTGTCTATAAGATCGGGGTCATCTGTGACAACCTGCCTCACCGATATCCCTGCTTCCGCAAGCACATTCATTACACCTGCTATTATTCCAGGCCTGGCTGCATCAACGGGAATTATTTCAATTACACCGAATCCTATTTTTGAACCTGAATGCTCAAAATTTGAAATTGGCTCAAGATTGCTGAAAAAATCGAAGAGCTCGTGGTCGTTTATTATTTTTTGTACCATGTTCACAATGACCCTTCGGTCAACATTGAAGGCTCTTGCTATGGAATTTGGCTTTATTTCAATTGCGTCACAGAATAATTTTGGCTCGTCATACAGAATTTTTACCGATATGCCTATTTTTATCATTTTCTGTACAACTCTCATTTCAGCTGGATAACCATCAAACACTTTGTTTATGTAGTCCCACATAGAGGTATAATGTAAATGTAGTATTTAATAATTTAATATAACCTATTAATAAAAATGATAAATTATTTTTTTATTTCATCATTGGGACGAATATTTTTTCACTAAATTTATGAATTCCTCATGATTCCCCGGTTTGTGGACATTCAGATCTGAGTTTTTCATAGTGTTCATCACGAATTCCAGGGGAAATTGCATGGGTAAATGTGAAACAACAAATTTTGCCGCCTCTTCGGGTTTTTCCTTTAACAGTTTAATACCAAGGTTATAT
>NZ_KI542831.1:2650-4273 GCF_000496155.1 Ferroplasma sp. Type II | reverse complement strand
AGCATTATCCATTGCAGGTACCACTACTGTATCAACCTTGTTTGAATTAAGTGCGGCCATGAGGTCACTCATGCTGTCAAAATACTGTATTTCCACATCTTTATGTGTTTCACCGACAAGTGCACGGAACAGAATATCTGAGGCCCCACCCTTTCTTGTCATTCCTACTCTGTATCCGAGATTAGGGGTAACCCTTGAAAGGTTTTCGATTGTTACATAGTCTATAGGCAATCCACTCTTCACAAGGGATACAGTGGAATCCAGAACAATGTCTGGCTTCTGTTCTCCAATGTCAGAGGATTTTTTGAACTCTATATCTATGTCATTTCTTTCCATCATTGCCGCTACCAGTGGGTAGCAAACTGGTCCAGGTGCTGCTATAACTTTCATAGACCATCATGGCAAACTCATTTATTAAAGTAATGTGAACATAAGCATTATGTATGAAATAAATATTATAGAAAATTGTTTTCATATTTTCTTTATCGTAATTATTTTTATAATGTAATAATATATATGAAAAATGTAAAAATGAATAGAAAATGATATATTTAAAGTTGAAATTAGGTTTTTTAAGATTTAAATGAAAAGATATTTATTACTGGAAGACGGAACCACCTATGAGGGCAATGCTTATGGCTATGAGGGGGAAGCAAACGGGGAAATAGTTTTCACGACTTCAATGTCCGGATACCTTGAAACTATTACAGATCCATCATATGCCGGTGAAATACTAATTTTTGCATTTCCTGAAATTGCCAACTATCCATTAAGCATGGAGCATATGGAATCTGAAAGGATCCAGGTTGCCGGGCTTATCACAAAGGATGCACATAGTATTCTTTCCGGTGGCGATTCAGGGGTTGGGTTTAATGATTTTTTGAAGGCAAACAGGGTTCCGGCAATAGACGGAATAGACACAAGATCACTGGTTGAGAAAATCAGAAAAGCTGGGGCAATTAAGGGTTATATAAGAAATATAAATGAATTGCCAGATAAATTTGAAGATACAATGAAACTTGACCTTGTATCACAGGTATCAAGGAAAAAATACCAGTATTATGATTCCGGCCACAAAAAAGAGATACTGTTTGTGGATGTGGGAACAAAAAATAGCCTCATAAAAAGATTGAGTGAAACTGCTTCACTGCATATAGTTCCCTACAACTATGATTTTTTCAGCATAAAGTTCCACTATGATGCAATTTTTATACCAAATGGGCCAGGAGACCCTGCACACGATTCACTGAAACCCTTAAGGGAATTTATCAGGGAAAAAAGCAATGAAATGCCTGTAATGGGAGTATGTCTCGGAAATCAGCTTATTGCACTCTCTATGGGAGGAAAAACTGAAAAAATGAAGTATGGCCACCGGGGAATAAACCATGCAGTGCTTATAGGTAACAGGGTATACATTACCTCGCACAACCATGGCTATGCAATCAATGAAGATTCCATGAAAAATACTGAGATGGAGATCTACGGAAGGGACATAAATGACGGCACAGTGGAGATGATAAGGCACAGGGAATTGCCCATATTTTCAGTGCAGTTCCATCCAGAGGCATATCCTGGACCATACGACAGTACATGGTTCTTCAATGATGTGAAAAAAACACTTGG
>NZ_KI542831.1:0-2000 GCF_000496155.1 Ferroplasma sp. Type II | reverse complement strand
GGTGACAAAAAACACATATGCGGCATTTGAACCCTCAATGGATTATATTACTGTGAAAATTCCAAGATGGCCCTTTGACAAGTTCTCGGTAAAAAGAGAAATAGGCATAGAAATGAAATCCATAGGAGAGGCCATGGGAATAGGCAGGATATTCGAAGAAGCCCTCATGAAGGCAGTATCATCTCTGGATATTAAGCAGGCAGTAAAGATGAGACTCTTCACCTCACCTGAAAAAACCATGGAACTTATGAAGATACCAAATGACCAGAGGCTGTTCGCCATATTCGAGGGATTATTTCAGGGCATGGATACTGTCAAAATCTCAGAACTTTCCGGCTATGATAAATTCTTCATAGAAAAAATGAAGAACATTGCAAATGCCATTTCCACAATCAGGCCAAATACTATTCCAGAAAATATGGGATACCTGAAGATGATTGGGGTTTCTGATCAAACTATTTCTTACTATTCTGGAATACCAGAGCCGGAAATAATAAGGCACAGGATAGAAAATAAAATCCTTCCGGTTTACAAGAATATAGATACATGTTCAGCTGAATTCAGTTCTGACACTGCGTACCTTTATTCATCCTATGATATTTTCAATGACAACAGAATTAGCAATAAGAAGAAGGTTATAGTCATAGGTTCAGGACCCAACAGGATATCTCAGGGCGTGGAATTTGACTACGGTGCGGTAAAATCCATATTGTCCTTGAAGGCACTGGGCTATGAGGCCATAATGGTTAACAGCAATCCAGAAACTGTTTCCACTGACTTTGACATATCGGACAAACTTTACTTTGAACCGGTTACACTTGAACATGTGTCTAACATTGTCAGTGCAGAAAAGCCAGAGGGAATTATAATCCAATTTTCTGGGCAAACAGGTCAGAATATGGCCTCAGGGCTCTCAAAAATATTCCAGAATATCGTTATGGGAACGAAACCGGAGGATATTTACAGGATTGAGGAGCGTACAATATTCTCGAAAACACTGAAAAGCCTGGGCATAAAACAGCCTGATTATATTGAAGTCTCTAATATAAACGAACTGGAGGAAAAAATAAGAGGAATAAGCCTTCCGGTAATAATCCGTTCCAGTTTCATTATAGGCGGAAGGGCAATGGATATAATTTACAGTTATGATATTTTAATTGAACGTGTAAAAGAATTGTTCATAGATCGCCCGGGATCTCCAGTGCTGGTAAGCAGGTACCTGAAAAATGCAACAGAAATTGATGTGGATTTCATATCTTCCGGTAAAAAATCAGTAATAGCAGGAATTTCGGTACACATAGAAGAGGCTGGAACCCATTCAGGTGATGCTACTATGGTTCTTGGGCCAGACAGGATTGATAAGAAAACACTGAACAGGATCCAGGACATAGTTGAGAAAATGAGGGTAAATTTCAACCTTTCAGGCCTTTCTAACCTCCAGATAGCCATAAAGGACAACGAAATATATGTAATTGAACTGAATGCACGGTCTTCCAGGTCTATTCCATTTGTTGCAAAGGCTACGGGGATTAACTGGGTGGATTATGGAATAAAGGCCATGCTCGGCATTGCTCCAGATATAGAGTATTCAGAACCGAAATCATTCTTCATCAAAGTTCCTGTATTTCCATTCAAGAGATTCAGGGATATGGATGTTATTCTTGGTCCAGAAATGAAGTCCACAGGGGAGGCCATGTGCTGCGGCGAAACGTTCCAGGAATCAATGTCCAAGGTAATACGCATAATGAAAAGGGATTTTAAATTAAAATCCGTCATAATTACCGTAAATGATATGGATAAGGATGAAGCCATAAAAATAGGTCGCAAACTGGATAAAAAGGGTGTGAAAATATACGCAACCCCGGGAACATACAGTGCCCTCAAGGGAGCCGGGATTGGCGCCACTGTCGTTTACAGGGTAAAGGATCTCAGGTCACCGGGAATCAGTGAAATAATAAGAAATGAGGATATATCAATGATAATAAACACGCCCTCAGAAT
>NZ_KI542830.1:2294-3594 GCF_000496155.1 Ferroplasma sp. Type II | reverse complement strand
CTCACCTCTGCATAATACGTCTTAACACTCCCATCCTTGTTCTTCCGCTTAAATTGTCTGATATATGACATTATATTGTGATATGTATCACAACTATATTTAACTATGCTTTTCTGAAAACACGATCATTATACATATATGTAAAATCAGGAAAATACTATTCCAGAGAGATAATTCCCCTGAGAAAATGGTTAATAAATATCAGTAAAATCTAATCGGATTTTGATACCATATATCGATCCCCCCTGGACCCCCGTTAATCTAATATAGGTGATCTTGATGCCCTTCTCATAACTGTCACGATCAATGCTGCACTCGACCTTGAGACCTTTTTCCGTTTTTGTATTGGCTATGAGGTTTACTATCACCTCATATGAGACAAGCGGTTTTCCCCTCCAGTTCTTTGTAATGAAGGAGAATAGCCTGTGTTCAATTTTGTTCCATTTGCTTGTGCCTGGTGGGAAATGGCATACACTAATCTCCAGTCCTGTTTCTGTGGCGAATTTCTGCAATTCAATCTTCCATAGCTTCACCCTTGAACCATTGCTACCGCCACCATCCGCCGTAATCATCAGCCGCTCTGCATCGGGATATCTCTTCTTTCCCATGCATTCCCACCATTTCTTTATGGATTGCACTGCAAACTCTGCAGTATCATGATCAATTCCCACGTTTACGTATCCCTCATTGAGTTTCATGTCATATATACCATATGGTACAGCTTTTCCTTCTGCAAACTGCATGAAATCGTACACGTTGACCTCATCGTATTCACCCTTTGGCTTCCATTCCTTTCCATTGTTCTTGAAGTTGCCTATGAGTTCTTTCTTTTTTGTATCTATGGAAATGACGGGCTGGTTCTCTTTCATGAATTCTATTGCCTTTGAATTAATATGCTCGAATTGCAGGTTTCGATCGGGGTGACTCTTTCCCTCATTCATCTTACGGTTGCTCTTTAGGTTATATTTCATGTCATGGAGCAGTTTTTCCACCAGCACATGGCTGACATCGTACCCCTTCTCCCTGAGTTCAGATGATAGTTTCCTCAAACTCTTGCTCTCCCATAGCAGTGGGGATTGTGGATCTCCTCTTGTGGATGATTCTATCAGTTTGATCAGTTCGTCCCTGATCCCGGGATTCTTGTCCACCTCCTTTTTCCTTCCACCACCACGATCACGTATTCTGTCTTTCAACTCCCTCTTGTCCGTGATCTCTTTCATTCCCTTTATAATGGTACTGCGGGACAGCCCGGTTGCCCGTGATACAATTTCTATGCCCGCATAACCTATTGACAGGCTCT
>NZ_KI542830.1:0-1499 GCF_000496155.1 Ferroplasma sp. Type II | reverse complement strand
CGTTGATCAACAGTATATATATTTTTTATATTATTTTTATTTATAAAATCATCTATTTCCATATCCTCAAAATTCTTTACTACTATTATTTCATATAAATTTTGATTTAAAGTTTGATTTAAAACACTCTCTATCGCTTGTTTTATATAGTTTTTCCTGTTATATGCCACTATGATAACAGAAATATAGGGATTATCCATAAGCTCGAATACCATTTATTTATATAAATATATAGGGTGTCCAAATAATAAAGCGATATGGCGTCAAAATCCGATTGGATTATCTTGACCCTAGCGTTTATTTCAACACTCAAGTGATGTTGGATAGTGATTGTTAAACAAAAATCTTTCCATTTCAAGGTACATTTATCCTCATCCTCCTATAATAATTATTCCTTCTCCTCCTGTAACTGTCCTTCATATTATTCAGGAACTCTCCATAGTATTCCCTGAAGCCACTGTCATTATCCCATTTGTCAAGGAACTGTTTTGGTGAATAATAATCAAGTGTGGAATGTGGCCTTATATTGTTATAGTCATAGAATGCATTCTCTATTACTGTTTTCCCTTCATTGAAGTTGTCTATTTCACTTACCCATATGTAATCTGTCTTAATTGAATTGTGGAAGGACTCAATATCTCCGTTCTCTGTAGGTGTTTCCCTTTCTATGTATTCATGCCTTATCTTCATTAGCTTAAGGTAATTATTGAACTCCCTTGAAATATACTGTGGACCATTGTCTGTCCTTAATGTAATCCCTTCCGGCACATTGCCCTGGAACTTCCTCATTATTGCATCATTTACAGCATTGATAGCATCCTTTGCAGTGCATGAAGTATTATAGTTATAGCCATACCATTCCTTTGAGAATATGTCCTTAATGCACATCAGATATGTCATTCCATTCCCTGTGGGGATATATGTTATATCTGTTATATCTGTTTCAATAACCATTTCAGGCTTATCAGCTGCAATAAGCTTTAATCCTTTCCTGTCCCTGTGGCTATGCACCGGTAGGGAAAGGTTATTGTTCTTCATTATTTTATATACTGTTTTCCTAGTGTCAACGCCAAGTTAATTTTCCCCAAAAAAGCTATGGCGGTTATATACAGTTGATGCTATAATATTATTTTATATGATTTCTTATTGAAAACACAGGGTATAGAAAGGTTGATATTGTATTACGTAATTACCAGTTATGACAATAACTACGAGAAAACATAAGAGCAAGAGTGGGAAGGAATACTATGAGCTTGTTGATGTTAGAAGAGTAAAGGGAAAGGTAGTGACCAGGTATGTTGGCTACTTGGGAAAGAATCTAAACTCAAAGGTTGAACTTACAGGGAAGGATATATTCCCCTACGTGGAGAGATTGCTTAGTGCAGAGATATCTGATTCTGATATCAGGGATATACTGAAAAAGATAGGGATAGACTGTGATATATCCCCAATAACAAAGATTGTTTTAGAGAACGACAGAAAACTGGAAAGGCTTCCTG
>NZ_KI542829.1:0-3358 GCF_000496155.1 Ferroplasma sp. Type II | reverse complement strand
TTTACGCTTTCGAAACTGATTTCACTAATTTTATGAGCTTCTGATACTTTGCCCATCGATTTAACCTTTAATACTTATCAGTTTTTAATATTTAAATTACAGCGTTCCGAATCTAACAGAAATTCTATGAATCCTGGCAACGCCAATATGACAGCCTTTCTCTTTGATCGGGTTGGTTCATTTCCTCTCCGTAAAATTCCAAGGAAATTATTATAATTATGAGAGAAGGCATATGTCATTATGTGTGGGTAGCAGGCCTGTAGTAACATCATCAATGGCATATGAGGAAACAAGAGGTATATTAAGGAACTCATTTCAGGATATAACAAAGAAAAAAATACGAGAAAGGATTTAAATATCAGGAAAACAATATAATAAAAGAGCCAACAGAACCAGAGCCTGAAACCATGCACACTAAAGAAGAACTGGCACGATTGGTGAATTTATGGCAACAGAAGTTTAAGGAAGCTCCAGAAGGGAGTGAAGAGAAAATGGAGGCAAATGAAATGATTAGGAAATATACAACTGAATTAGAGAAGCCAGCAAAGAGTGGGACGACCTCGACAAAGGAGATGGTAACAACGAGCGAAAAAAGAGAAATGTGGAAAGAATGTCAGCATGCTCAAGATATGTATCGCCGGGCTTTAGATATTGCGGGGAAAGAATTTGAAAGAAAGGTTGACGTTTTAAAGAAAGAATATTTTGAGTTTAAGACAATCTCAGAGAAAAAATTTGATGAACTTGCAGAGGAACTCATAAAAAACTATATTATAGCGAAAGGTGAAGCGAAACTAGCGTTTAGAATGGCAATACACGATGTAGGTAAGGAGTGCGAAGATATGTTTTCGAAGGAAATCACAATAAACGATATTCTGGAGATAGATGAGAAATTTAAAGAAGCCAGCAAAGAGTGGGACGACCTCGACAAAGGAGATGATACGAAATGAGCATAAAAGATTATTTAATTAACTAAAGTTTTGCGTTAATTATATTGCACTTCTATTATACATTGCAAAGAAAACATTCCTTGATGACCTGTAGGGATTGGTTATTGATGCTTCAAGCGCATCCATAAAACGGTTTCCGAATCTTCTAATTGTTTTTGCCATAGTTTTTAATAGTTCAAATCAGACCCATCTCTTTCTCTTTTCCACGGAATTATTGGGGCCTGGATATTTACACAGAGATCTTATCCTTGCGATTTCGAGGAGCACCCTCCCAGTAACTATGAGACGGAGGTACAAGTCTGTCTTGCATAGCTTCCTGAGGAATATGTGCCCTAACCCGTCCTACTTGAAATCTCTGTGCATGACTTCAATATCCCATCTTTGAAGATATGTCTTCAGGATTCTTCTGGTACTCCATTTCACGTGGTTGGTTACACAGTATCGCTTTCCGTTGATTCCTTCAGAGATTATGACCTTTACTGAACCAATCCCAGGCATTTTTCCATACATTTCCCATGTGGAATATGTGTTTCCTGATATTTTCATGGTTACAGAATCAAGGTAACTGAGAGTGACAAGTTAAGGGTGGTCCATCTCCCCTTAACCTTGATCTTCCTGTTCCCCTTGCTCTGAAATACCAGGTCCAGATTCCTTTCATTCAGGAATTCCATATATCAGACAAATGTATGACAACACATCCATCTTATTGAAATATTAATTTAATCTAATTTTGTCGACAAAATTAACGCAAAACTCTAGTTCTATAAGTATTCCCTCAGCCATGTTACGTTTCCAGAATATTGACGAGTGTCTATATTCTCAATTATTTCAGCATATACTTGTGGTGTTATATTTTCAATTCATTCCATGAGAATCTCTTTCACTCCCACTCCACTGTAACCTTCACTTTCTTTGGTTCCTTGTCCCCGAATACCGATTTCTGAACATATAATGTTCCTATTGCTGGATTCCCAGAGGTTTTCTCCTGGAATCTATACGTGTTCTTTGTTGCTCTCTCGAACTCAAATTCTATTTCTTTCTTATCCAATTTTTTTCACCTCCTTTAATTTTTCAAATATCTCATTATTCCAGTTTCGTTTACCAATCCTTGCACGCACATCGGATTCCTGTAATATAGATGATCCATATCATTCCTATAGCAATGTGCACAGTGGACATGTTTGGATTCATAATCGAGGTTGTGGCAGGACCCATTTCAAAATCATCCATATGGTAAGGATTGATTCACATGGGCAGGAAAGGATATTTCTGTAGCCGCATATAATATTATAAGGAGTCAATATATCATGTTTTTGGTTTCAATCGAGAGTTCCTAAAAAATCAACAAAGAATTGGCAATGTTTTTATTTAGTTTTTGAAGTGAAAATATTTGTTTCCCGACCCTTAATCCCAGCAATTTCTAAGTGATAGCTTGCTTATTTTATACGAAGGAAATACTGGCTCTGGCGATTCACATCTGTGGAGAATAACATTCTCAAAGGGATAATTGATTCCACGCAAACATATCAGCAAGCTTTATATTTTCTGTCTTTCATTATTTCATTACTCAAATTCCTATTAATACATGATTATGGATTGCAGCATTTTTCAATATGCCTGCTTGTTTCCTCATCCTCGCAGAATATGTAAGTGCCGTGTATTCCCCTTGTCATTAAAATCCTGTACCTGTTGATTAACAGTTCAATAGACTTCGCGTATGCCTTAGTATCTCCCTCCTTTCCAGCCCGGAATAATTTCTTAATCTCAAAATCCTTGCAATCGTCGCCCAGTGCCCACTTGCCATTTCTCCATACCAAATCACGCCCCCATATTAACCCTATATAATCCGCCTCGAATCCCTGTGACCCATAAACTGACGCACATTTTTCCAGCATGTTTGATTGTCCACCTACCCAGAAAGGCGCATACTCTTTCTTTGGATCCATGAGCCATTTTATAGTAATGCCTGAGTTTTTGTATAAATCAAATCCGGATGGAAGTGGATAGCCTATCCTCACATTATCCGGAGAATCTGTGTTTTTAAGGTCTCCTTTTGCCTCAGTAAATGACGCAACAAGTGCTGTTTTGTTTCCGGCATCTGATTTATTTCTGAGAGACGTAAGGAGATCCTGTATAGTAGGAAAAGATTTTAGGCCATAATATTCAGGATATTTCCATGGCTTTCCATCCAGTAGGTTATTCACGAATTCTCCATAGTCGTTTCCATTTCTGTACAGACCCTTGAGATTTATTTCGTGGGCATTTTCAAGGTATTTTATAAAATTATCCCTGGTGCCTTCTTCCTTCTTGCCCAGTATCTGAGAATCATCATAAAAAAATACAGATATGTCCGCAACTTCGCCCCCGTGAATTATGTTGTTCACAGTCATCCTCTGGGCCTCATCAAAGAT
>NZ_KI542828.1:2026-3773 GCF_000496155.1 Ferroplasma sp. Type II | reverse complement strand
GGTCTAGTATATGTGTTCGTAGTTACCGGGATAGTGCTTATTATAGGAGGTCTTGCAGAGGTAGTACTTGGTCCGGAATTAAAAAGGGAAAGCCTGGAAAAAGCGTCGAACGATGATTAATTTTTAAGGTATTCCAGCAATTTATTTTCATCCTTTAAATTTTCTATTACAAGATCAGCAGATTTCAGGTCGTTTGTATCATACATCCCTGTTGCCACGCCTATTGCATTTACCGATGCTTCTCTGGCTGCCTTTATATCTAAAGGTGTATCTCCAATAAGATATATTCCCGATTTTTGAATACTCTTGCCATATCTTTCCATTGCATAATCAACGAGTTTTGACCTTATAATATCATCGCTTCCATATCCTCCTGTGGCAAAATATTTTTCAATTCCCGCCTTTTTAATTCTGATGGTGGCTACGGGCTGAATATTTCCTGTCAGAATGCCCAGAACATACTTTTTTTCCTTCAATGTTTTGAGGACGTGATCGGCATTGTTAAGCAAAGCATAATCTGCCGGCTTTATATTAGTGGAAACATATTCCTCCATTGCCCTGAAAGCTTCATTAATTTTCTTCTTAATCGCTATTTCCGGAATATTTTGTTTTTTTAGCAATCCGTAGAGTATTCCTGTGTCTGTCATGCCATGCCTGGGAAATGATTCAATGTCTGTTTTTACTCCGTAAATTTTTTCGCAAACATAATTGAAAGAATACGTGTGTGTAGGGGACTCTTCCATCAATGTACCGTCAATATCAAACAAAAGCAACTTTTCCATAAAGATAAATGCCCTTGTCTATTAGAGTTTTTCTATTAGGTGATTACCCGGTATCGTTGCCCCAGTCTAATTTTTACGATTAGTTTCATTTCGCAATAATATGTGTGAGCTATCTCATTTCAGAGCATTGAGGTTGCCTGTTTCAAAAATACCTAAATAGAATTAGTTTAAGAGGGATAACCCACTATTTATTGTATTCATAGAAGCCCTTTCCAGTTTTCCTGCCCAGGTATCCCGCTATGACCATATTTTTTAACCTCTCTGGGGGAATATATGCATCACCATATGCCCTGTTAAACGATTTTAAAACATCGTATACTATGTCTAATCCAACATAATCCCCCAGTTCAAAGGGGCCCATGGGGAATCCAGCACCTTTCTTCATGGCAATATCAACTGATTTCTCATCTGCTATTCCTTCCTCTACAATTTTTATTGCCTCGTTTATGAGTTGTATCAGTATTCTGTTAACTATAAATCCTGATCTCTCCTTTGCCTTTACCGGAACCATGGCTTCCCTGTGATTTCTGAGTCCAGAGATTAGGTTGTAGGCTGATTCTACAGTTTTATCCGATGTCTGGAGAGCCGGGACAATTTCAACAAGAGGCATTGTATATGGGGGATTGAAAAAGTGGATTATGATGTTATTTTCAGGATACTTGTAGTTGGCTGCCATTTCAGTAATGCTCAATGATGATGTGTTTGATGCCAGTATTGTATCTTCACCAAAATACTTTGATAGTTCTCTGAACAAATCGTTCTTTATTTCCTGTTTTTCAAATACCGCCTCTATAACCAGTCCACACTGTGCAAGTTCTTCATAGGTTTCGACTGGATGAATTCTATTTATTATTTCATCCATATCAATTTTTTTGCCAAGGTTCTTTTTTATTGTATCCTTCTGTTTCTCCATAAGCTCTATTCCATTTCTCTCAATCCTATTATTTCCCTCTCTGGCATAGAAT
>NZ_KI542828.1:0-1071 GCF_000496155.1 Ferroplasma sp. Type II | reverse complement strand
GAGAATAGTAGGATAGAAACTCAGGACCCCATTTTAAACAAATTGAATGACAAAATTACCACTAAATTTTACTGGGCTGTAACATTGCTTGCAACCATAGGAGGATTTCTCTTTGGATATGATACATCAAATATAGGAACAGATCTGGGATTTATACCATTTGCCAAAAACATTGCCACAAGTGACCCGTTTGTATATGGTTACCTCATAGCTGGCGCTTCATTGGGAGCCGCAGCTGGGGCATTGATTGCAGCATTGCTTACTGACACATACGGAAGAAAATTCCTCCTGATCACCGATGCAGCCATATATACAATAGGTGCACTGCTCTCAGCTTTATCAGTCAATCTGGTAATGCTTCTAGTATCAAGAACATTTATAGGCCTAGCAGTCGGAGCAGATTCGGCAATTGCAACAGCCTATATAGCAGAATATGCCCCAAAGAATCGCAGGGGGCATCTTTCCCTTATGCAGCAATGGATGATTACCTGGGGAATTCTTGGAGCATACTTTGTTGGCATGGGTGTGTTTTTCATAGCCCCGCAGCTTGCATATACAGTGGACTGGAGGATACTTTTAGGAGTTGCGGCCATCCCATCTTTGATAGGGCTGGTATTTCGTTTCTACATGCCTGAATCTCCCAGATGGCTCATACTGCATGAAAAGTACGAAAAGGCAATTGCCTCATTGAAACGTTTTAATATAACTGCACAGCTTTCAGAGATTAAAAATACGCACAAAGTCTTATTAGAAAAGGAAACAAAGATGAAGGCTACCCCTGGAATAAAAAGAGCTTTTGTCATAGTGGCTCTTTTCATGATGTTCCAGCAAATTACCGGTATAAATATTCCTTTCTATTATGGTCCCACAGTTATTGCAAACCTTCATATATTTGGCTCTACGTCAGGTACGTATCTTTCCAATGCCGTTTTTGGTATTGAAGCATCTTCGATACTGGCTATAATTAACGTATTGGCAACCCTTATAGGATTCAGGCTCATAGATTCCTACGGTAGGCGGTCTCTTGGACTTCTTGGATATGCTGGCATGGCATTTTTTGATATACTTGGA
>NZ_KI542827.1:2134-3711 GCF_000496155.1 Ferroplasma sp. Type II | reverse complement strand
GGCATGCTTCGGGGATAATAGGGACAAGTGGAGGCATTATGTTTGTGCTTATTATTATGGTATTTTTCTCAATGAAAGCCCAGAATATGGTTGGAACTGCCACACTTGGAATGTTTTTATCCGCCTCAAGCGGGGCCGTAGGCTATTTCAGGATAGGGCATATTGATTTTCTGGTTGCAATTTTAATAGGTGTAATAGCACTTGTCTCAGGGTACTATTTCTCAATTTTTGCCCATAAACTAGACCAGAAATATATCTATCGTTTTCTTGGAATAGTTTTCATAATAGTTGTAATAAGTGAAATAGTAAAAATTGTTGTATTATAAAAGTATTGATTTCCCTATTCCCGAATATTCCTTTCCAAGATACTTATAATCTTTTTCATGGCAGCATCTGCATTTATTATTTCTCTCTATATCTATTCTGTTAATTTCAAAACTAAAAGCATCTATGAAGTAAATACTGCCGTCTATTTTATAATCCAGCAAAATTTTCATTGCAAGATTGACTCCGTAGGATGCAATTATGGTGGGAACTGTATTCAATACTCCGGAAACCTCACATGCCGGCAATTCTGTTGGTTCACTGTTGAAACAAGCATAACAGGATGTTTTTCCAGGAATCACGGCCTTAAATTCACCGTACATTTCTATTGCAGAGGTAAAAACCCATGGTTTTCCATATTTGTCACAGGCATCGTTAATAATAAATCTAGTTGTCATGTTATCTGTTCCATCGAACACAAGATCCACGGAGTTTACCAGCCATGCCATTGAAGAATCAAAAGTTTCATTATAAAATTCAACCTGAACACCGGGATTAATTTTCCTTAATTTTTCTGCAGCCGTTTCTGCCTTGTATTTTTTTAAATCATCCATGCCATAGAGTATCTGCCTGTGAAGATTAGTAATTTCTATCTTATCACGATCCACAAGAATTAACTTTTTCACACCGAGCCGTGAAAACATTTCAGCGGCGGTGCTTCCTGTACCACCCAGGCCAACAATAAGGATAGATTTTTCAAGCAATTTCCTTTGATTGTCCTCTCCAATATATTTTAAAACTATTTGTCTTGAGTACCGTATCATTTCCATTATCTAATCATTATTAAACAGGGTAAATAATCTTATTCATGATTATATATTCTCTATTATATTCTGCGATAAGATAGTATAATAAATTTACTGTAAATTCATTATATTAAAACTAATTATGTATTTCATCCTTCTGTTGTTTAACTTCATCTTTTTTTTAAGGCTCTTCTCTAAACTATAACCTTTATATCGGAATTGAATTCTAGACATTACAGCATACTCCATTTCCTCAAGAAATGATATAAAAATTGACCGTTTCAGGTTGTTGAATTTCCATAATAGTTTTTGTCAGAAAAACATAATTAATATGTAAAAATATAATAGTCAATGTTTTGATAATTTACAATTTTATATACTAATCTTTAAAGTAAACACTCAACTTTTAAATATAAAGTATAATTGATAACTCTATTGAGGGAAAATCTATGAATAATAAAAAGTTAGTTTCGTTCCTTGTTATTATAACAGTTATAATAATGGTAG
>NZ_KI542827.1:0-865 GCF_000496155.1 Ferroplasma sp. Type II | reverse complement strand
TTCATCAGCTGGAATCTGAATACGGTATATCCAATGCACCACTTTATGTTCAGTATTATAACTATCTTGCAGATTTATTGCACGGCAACCTTGGCGTTTCCATAGCATTTTTTCCGGAACCAGTATCATACATACTTTACAATGCACTTCCTTGGACGTTGTTTCTTGTTATAACATCCATAACGATATCATTCTTCATCGGAAACAGAATGGGCAGATATGCAGGAATACATAGAAATTCTGCAAAAGACTTGTCTATTGATATTTTTGCCATGTTTATGGCTTCATTTCCAGCGTTCGTTCTCGCCTTTATAATGCTTGATATGTTTTCACTTGGCCTGAAGTTGTTTCCCCTTGGAGGCGCATACAGTACTTCAGTGAATATAGGATTTAATCTACCATTTATAATAAGTGCATTGTATCACTCTGTACTTCCCGTACTTACCATTATTTTAACTTCCCTTGGAGGATGGGAGCTTGGAATGAGGAACAATATTATACCAAATGTCAACAGCGATTTCATAAACTACTCAGAAAACTTAGGTTATAAAAAATACCAGATAAATCAAATAGCTTACAGAAATGCCATACTCCCCAATCTAAGGCATCGTAATATAATAACATAGTTATTTGTTATTTCTTCGGGGCAATAGTGTAGTTCCATTCTCCATGAAATTCGTCCGTCCTTATGTTTAATTTCAACATCTCCTCATTGCTGATCTTGATGCCCTTCTCATAACTGTCACGATCAATGCTGCACTCGACCTTGAGACCTTTTTCCGTTTTTGTATTGGCTATGAGGTTTACTATCACCTCATATGAGACAAGCGGTTTTCCCCTCCAGTTCTTTGTAATGAAGGAGAAT
>NZ_KI542826.1:2153-3516 GCF_000496155.1 Ferroplasma sp. Type II | reverse complement strand
ATGCATTACAATACATTCCCACCTATTAAGGCTGACCCAGTGGAATTCCAGCAAAAGGCCGAAAAATTAGGCATAGTGGTAACAATTCCCGAAATAGAAAAAACCTTCAAAGTATAGAATTGTTAACCATAAATCAGTTATTTTTCACTATTCCCATAAATTTTTAATTTTCTTATAAGTGTTCCAGTGGCATAGAAACATTCGGAATAATCAGAAGAATTTCCGCCAGCCAGAGCTGTGGGGTCAATTTCGTATCCCAGGAAAAGTCTGTCTTTAATTTTCCCATGCTGCCTGAATATAAAGTAATTGATAGAATTCATTAGTACTGATTCAGAATAGCTATTCATGTAGTAATCTTCTATATTCTGGGTTACTGTTATAAGTGAAGTTTTGAAATGCCGGGAGTTCCTTGCAAGCATGTCTATTATCTCTGCATCTTTAGAATTCCTGAGGAACAGGTGGCTTTCATCTATCACAACAACCTTCTCTTTATTCTCCATTTCAACAATTGAAATTATCTGGGTAAACACCAGACTGAAGAAGGCATCTCTCAAGGATTCATTTTTGTGATCAAACCTGAATACTGCTGATTCCCCATGAAGCTTTACAGGGGTTGTAAGTGGCATATGCCAAACATTTCCTGATATTGCCACATCCCTGCAGTACAATGTGTCAAGTTCAGAAATCACTTTACTAAATTTTATTGCCCCTGATTTTTCCCCCAGTTTCATTAATGTACCGGTTATTTTTTTTCCAGGTATGCCTGTTATTTTTTCCAAAGCCCCAGCTACCGTACTGAACATTTCAGGAGTTTCTATTGAAAAATCTATATACTCACCCAGAGAGAGGTCGACAATTACATCCGAGTTGTATTCACTCAGAGGGTCTATTATGTATATTTTCGCAGAGCTCATTTTGGTCAGCAACCTTTTTGTGAAATAAGATTTTCCAGATCCTGTTTCGCCTGTTATTGCAATGTTATATGAATTCCCACTGAAAGGTTTAAAATAAAGAGCTTTACCTGTGATAGCATTGACTGCCAGAGGTTTTTGGTTTCCTGATGGCACTGGTGTGAATGAACATGGAAAAATTTCTGATATGGATGCAGAATCCATCATATATTTTATCCCCTGGGTACCAAGGTTTAGAGGATTAAATGTGTGTTTATTGAAAAAATGAAAATCCTTCAACCTGAATCCTATGGATCCCATAGTTTTCACGAATGACTCAGTATTTGAACGCAGTACAGCGGGATGTTTAGATACAACTGCGAACCTCATTGATACATTGTAGAGTTTTTCCTGATTTGCCATATATTCCAGAGATGATATCTGTTTCTTGATGAGTGAGGCATAATGCCCTG
>NZ_KI542826.1:0-1280 GCF_000496155.1 Ferroplasma sp. Type II | reverse complement strand
AAATAGAGGTATAAGTCATACTTTGCCTGTAACCACATAGTTAAAAACGGTAAACAGTATCCCGCTTATTGCCATTATGTATATGACAGTGCCTATGGCAGCGTTTTTCAGTCTCTCCCTTGCCATTATCTTTTTGTTCTCATCAGTGCTGAAAAAATTTAGTGCTATTGGTATCCATAAAAGTGTGATCAAAACTGCAGACACCGATATTACTATATCATCCACTCTGCCCATCATAGCATTTATTGATGCAATAGCATAGTCAATTAACATTTTTGATGATAATACGAAGATATAAAATATTAACGCCTAAAATTATAAGATATTAGAAAAGTTTCTTCTGCCTGTCCACGACCATGGGAGGAGGTGCCGGCATTCCGAGACGGTACCTTACAAATTTGATAGTATCCGGTGAGAGCCCTTCATAATGGTTATTTGCGTATATGAAGGCCGTACCGTTTCCTGAATCATGGTTTTTTATCCTTTCTACCCACTGTATAACCTCACTGTGCCGGTTTATTCTTAATTCACCAAGTTCCTTTTTAGTGAGTGATTTATTGCCTAAAAAACGCACGTATAGATTTTCAGTAGTTTTTATTTCCGGTGTTTTAAGATAGTCAATAACCGACCATACCATTATAACATTGTATTTTTTAAGTATGTCATAAACTTCTTTCCTGAACCATGAAATGTGTCTGAACTCAACTGCATATTTTATTTCACTTGGGAGCACTTCAAGAAAATTCTCCAGCACCGTTAAATTAAATGTAAAATCAGGTGGGAGCTGAACCAGTATTATTCCCAGTTTCTCACCAAGAATTGAAATATTTTTTATAAAGTAAACAAGGTCATCTTCGCATTTTACAAGTTTTTCCTCATGTGTTATCTTTCTGGGCATTTTTGGTGAAAACAAAAAATCATCTGGAACAGAATTATACCATTTTTTAACTGTTTCCTGGCCCTGAGCCGCATAGAATGTAGAATCTATTTCAACAGTGTCAAATATTCTGGAATAAACATTCAGAAAATTTGATGGGGGCTCTGAATAATTATAAATCTTGCCTCGCCAGAATTCATAACTCCAGCCCGAACAGCCTGTACGGTAAATCATTAATAATGTAATTTAATGATGTATAATAATTGTTATCCATTCTAATTCATTTTTTTACTTCCTGAAAGGCTAGACAGTAATTCTGAATTCCAGCATTATAGTTTTATGCCACTGTTAGTATAGAATGAAACTTTCCTGGAACTTGTTACTCCAGGTTTCCCATTTCATT
>NZ_KI542825.1:2353-4355 GCF_000496155.1 Ferroplasma sp. Type II | reverse complement strand
AATTATCAGAAAACTTTTACCGGAAAACTGGGAAGTATAAACTATACTTACAATGAATCCCCATCACTTATAGTAATCGGAGACGTTGTGCCATATCATGAAATATTCTGCCAGTCTGAAAACAGAAAATATTCCGGTAAAATCATAACAATATTTTATGATCTTTACCCTCCAGACACTGGATATCTGGAGAGTATGGGATTCACTGTATTCAAAATTAGGTCCGCTGACGTGTTTCCTGGAGACGTTTCAACAACAGCTCTTTATGGCAAAAATATCGCATGTGATGGCCGTTTTGCCAGTATATTGATGGATATATTCAAGTCCAGCGGCTTTGATCTGAGATGGTTAGGCAAAATCGCAACCGATTCCACTGGAAAAATCTTGCTACAAAAATATGGCATCTTTGATGTCTGTGATATATCCAGAGCAGACAGCAGTTATATAAAAATTGGATTTACAAACCAGGGTGAAGTCCAGGCGGCCAAATTGAGGCCTGTAGAGATGGGCAGTTACATGGAGGATTATATTTCAAAATCAGATCTTATAATAATTGGAAGCCAGTCAGATAATTTGCCTGATGGTATCCACATTCCTGATAAAACAGGTATAATAAGGGTAAAGTATCCCTATAAAAACTTAAATAGTGTGGTCATGTCTTATTTTGGTGGGAAAAATGAAGAGAATTAACATTGTGGGAATCTTTCCGGGAAGGCCCATAAATCCAGAAGCCCAGAAATGCATAAGAGAAAGCCAGGTAATATTTTCCGGAAAAAGAAACAGGGAACTCATTCCTGAAACCAATGCACAGCTATTAGGTATTGGAACCCTGAAGGAATTCTCAGTTGAATTGGCGAATGCCTTTACGGAGGGAAAAATTATAACGGTAATAGCGTCTGGAGACCCTATTTTCTTTGGAATAGGGAAATATATAACTGAACATTATGATGTAAGTGAAATTTCTATTGTTCCTGAAGTAAGTTCCCTTCAGGTAGCCCTCTCAAGGATCGGGGTGGATGCAAATAACATACGTACCATCAGCCTCCACGGGAGGCCTGTCAAGGGACTAGCACAGAAGATCAGGAATAATGTTAAAATTGCTCTGTTCACCGATTCCAACAACACTCCCTCAAATATAGCAGAATATATGAAAATTTTCGGGCTGAAGGATTACACCATATATATTTTTGAGAGGCTCGGGTACAGCGATGAAAAAATAGGAAAATATGCGTTAGATGAAGTAATAGGAAGAAAATTTGACGCGTTAAACATAATGGTTCTGAAGAAGAATGGGAATAATAACACTCAATTGCCGGATGACAATGCATTTTTACGGAAAAACGACAATATTACTAAAAGGGAAATCCGTGAAATCTCTATTTCAGAACTTGAACTGAAAAATGGAGACACACTATGGGATATAGGCTCAGGGTCAGGTTCTGTAGCAATATATGCATCCCTTATGGACGTTGACGGAAAGGTTTATGCAATTGAAAAAGAGAAAGTTCTATGTGGTTTTATAGAGGAAAATATGATTAAATTTTCCACAGATATAAATATAATAAATGGAAATGCTCCGGAAGCTCTGGAAAGCCTGCCGGATCCAGATGCAATATTTATCGGGGGTCATCCGGCAACATAAAAAAAATTTTTGAATATTCATATGGGAGAATCAGGAAGGGGGCAGGATAGTGGCAAATATTGCAACTCTTGGAAAATTTTCAGGCACTCATGGCATATCTGAGGGAAAATAAATTGCACTGTGAGGTGATCCAGGCCAATATATCAAGGCTTGATTCAATATCTATGTACACTAGATTTGTTCCCCTTGATCAAATTTATATCATAAAGGTGAGGAAAAGTCAACTACCCCCAGCTCACGCAGGGGGCTTGTTCCGTGAGGGACAACACAAGAGTTGATTAGGGGGCTTTAAAAACATGGAGAANAACATGAAAGAAAGGCAGAAGTTAGATAGGAGAGATACATACACACCTGCGGATG
>NZ_KI542825.1:0-2303 GCF_000496155.1 Ferroplasma sp. Type II | reverse complement strand
GCTATCGCATGTGGTCTCCTTGGAGGGGAGTTAGATGAGTTTATTTAAGGTTGTGGGGCTTGGCCCTGGAGACCCTGAACTTGTAACCTTAAAAGGCTATAATGCTATAATGGCGGCAGACGTTGTGTTTTATCCCAAAACCTCATTGAATTCTGCAGAAACTATTTTGAATTCTCTGGGAGTAAAGAGTGGTAATATGAAGCCCCTCGAATTTCCAATAGGGAGTGATAAAATTTCCATATTAAGCCAGAGATATGCTGAGATGATAATGAAAGCGGAAAAGTCAGGGCTGCATTCAGTATATGCCGTTGAGGGTGAACCAATGCTTTACAGTACATTTCTTGACATAATGCCTTATCTCCAAATAGAATTTGATGTTATACCGGGGATAAGTTCCATGAACGGAATTTCGGCAGCCATGAAGATAATACTGGCCACGAAGGACCAGACACTCCTGGTACTGCCGGCAGTAAATGATTATGATTATATGGAAAAGCAAATACTCTTATCCAGGAATATTGTTATATTCAAGGCTATACGGGCACGGGAAGTGATACGAAAAATTATTGAAAAAAACAAAAATATGGAGTATTATATCATGAGCCATGTTTCAACAGAGAAAGAAAGAATTTATAATAACATTGATGATATAAAGGATTATATGACAATAGTGGTGATAAAACGATACACATAGTCGGTGCAGGCCCGGGGGACCCTGAACTCCTGACAGTAAAGGCAAAAAGGATTATAGATTCCACAGATGTGATAATATACGCTGATTCGCTGGTAAGCCCTGAAACATTCCGGGAAAGCAGGGCTAAAGTGGTTATAAAGACATCTAATCTCCATATTGAACAGATAAACGGACTGGTTAAAAAGTATTCCGATGAAGGACTAGACATCACCAGGCTGCACAGTGGGGACCCTGCCATATATGGTGCTATTAACGATGAAATCGAATTTTTTAATAAAAATGGGATTAAATATGAAATCATACCGGGCATCAGTTCCGTATTCGCAGCTGCTGCAAGCATGGGAATAGAACTGACATCACCTGGGACAACACAATCTGTGATCCTTACGAGAGTACCAAGGAGGACTGAACACTTCGAAAATGAGAGCCTGGAACTCCTTGCATCCCATAAAACAGCACTTGCAATTTTTCTAAGCGCTTCCAATGCTAAGGCTGTAAGTGATAAACTCATAAGGGCCGGATACAGCGGGGATGACAGGGCTGTCATAGCCTACAGGGTATCCTGGCCGGATGAGAAAATAATTGATACAACAATAGGGAATCTTGAACATGCCCTCTTCGAAAACAGGATAAACAGGCAGGCACTTATCATGGTTGGCGGCAATATATCATATGACTCAGATAAAAAATCCTATCTATATAACCCAGAATTTACCCACCTGTTCAGAAAATCATCCAAAAAGAGTTGATATTATATAGTCTTCATCTTTCCCTATTATGTGTATTCTGTGCCTTATGAGCTCCTTTGAAATACAGCCCGGCTTTTCCTCTGATTCAGGCAACGATTTTACCAGTGATTTGATATAATCCGATCCTATTATTCTATAAAATATCTTTTCAAAGTCCATTGTATTTAGTATTTCTTCACCGTCAATTTGTAACGATACAAGTTTTTTCTCCTTTTCTGTCAGCCCGGTGATTTCCCTTGACATCTTTTCCAGGGCATCCTTCAAAATTTCCAGGTCAAGATGTGCCTTCAAATCAGGATTGTGAAGTACCCTGTTTTTACTGTTGCCGCTCAATGCCACAATCTCCATATTCGGTGTGCCTATTCCGTATGTAAACTCAAAGGAGTTTTCTGATTCCGGTTTGTCGAAAACGCACTTCAGATTATTTGCTTCCAGTCTGACGCTTGCAAGTATATAGCTATCCATGTTCTCATAAACTATATTATGTGCATTGTCAGTTTTCACCGGGATTTTAATTCCACTGTATAAGGATGAGAAAAATGGATTTTTCATAAATTCGCTGTTATTAGGGTCAAGCATGAATGTGTAACTTATTCCATAACTACATTGTATGAATTGCTTTATTTCTATTTTCTCCTTATCCAATGATGCTTCAATGTAGGAATTCAAAATGGTAAGGGGATTTAAGTGCAGGAAATTTTCCATTGCCTGGGTTCCATTTTCCACATATTTTTCCATTTCTGATTTCAGTTCAGAAATTTTTGAAAGGGTATCCTGGGAGTTTTTTGTAAAAAATTGATCTGTTATTGATCCTACAGATTCCATTATCTTTTCCCCATAGGGTTTGAAATTATTATAAA
>NZ_KI542824.1:2224-3639 GCF_000496155.1 Ferroplasma sp. Type II | reverse complement strand
TCTGAGGATCCCAACAGTGATGTTCTGGTCAAAAGGCTCCTTTCAGCAAGAAAAGCAGAGCTGGTTTATACAAAATCAGGGCATTATGCCTCACTCATCAAGAAACAGATATCATCTCTGGAATATATGGCAAATCAGGAAAAACTCTATAATGTATCAATGAGGTTCGCAGTTGTATCTAAACATCCGGCCGTACTGCGTTCAAATACTGAGTCATTCGTGAAAACTATGGAATCCATAGGGTTCAAGTTGAAGGATTTTCATTTTTTCAATAAACATACATTTAATCCTCTAAACATGGGTAAGCAGGGGATAAAATATATGATGGATTCTGCATCCATATCAGAAATTTTTCCATGTTCATTCACACCGGTGCCATCAGGAAACCAAAAACCTCTGGCAGTCAATGCTATCACAGGTAAAGCCCTTTATTTTAAACCTTTCAGTGGGAATTCATATAACATTGCAATAACAGGTGAAACGGGATCTGGAAAATCCTATTTTACAAAAAGGTTACTGAACAAAATGAGCACTGCGAAAATATACATAATAGACCCTCTGAGTGAATACAACTCGGATGTAATTGTTGACCTTTCTCTGGGTGAGTATATAGATTTTTCAATAGAAACTCCTGAAATGTTCAGTACGGTATCTGGAGCCCTTGAAAAAATAACAGGCATACCTGGAAAAAAAATAACCGCTACATTAATGAAACTGGGGGAAAAATCCGGAGCAATAAAATTTAGCAAGGTAATTTCTGAACTTGACACATTATACTGCAGGGATGTGGCAATATCAGGAAATATTTGGCATATGCCCCTTACAACCCCTGTAAAGCTTCATGGGGAATCTGCAGTATTCAGGTTTGATCACAAAAATGAATCCTTGAGAGATGCCTTCTTCAGTCTGGTGTTTACCCAGATAATTTCAATTGTTGAAATGGAGAATAAAGAGAAGGTTGTTGTGATAGATGAAAGCCACCTGTTCCTCAGGAATTCTAAAGATGCAGAGATAATAGACATGCTTGCAAGGAACTCCCGGCATTTCAAAACTTCACTTATAACAGTAACCCAGAATATAGAAGATTACTACATGAATAGCTATTCTGAATCAGTACTAATGAATTCTATCAATTACTTTATATTCAGGCAGCATGGGAAAATTAAAGACAGACTTTTCCTGGGATACGAAATTGACCCCACAGCTCTGGCTGGCGGAAATTCTTCTGATTATTCCGAATGTTTCTATGCCACTGGAACACTTATAAGAAAATTAAAAATTTATGGGAATAGTGAAAAATAACTGATTTATGGTTAACAATTCTATACTTTGAAGGTTTTTTCTATTTCGGGAATTGTTACCACTATGCCTAATTTTTCGGCCTTTTGCTGGAATTCCACTGGGTCAGCCTTATA
>NZ_KI542824.1:0-1142 GCF_000496155.1 Ferroplasma sp. Type II | reverse complement strand
GGCGTTTTGAAGGAATTATAACGTGAAATTGTTTTTTCTATGCCTCCATTATAATGAATGCTGGAGGGTATGACGAATGCAATGGTAATCATTGGTTTTGATATGCAATTTAATATAAAAATATATGCAGGTTATTCACAGAAATAATCAAATTGCAAAAGGTTAATAAATCATCATTTAATATTTGATGTAAATAGAGAAGAATGAAGCCGATGGCTGTATGCTTCGAGGTTTGAAATACTTATGAATCTGAGGAGAATTTTACTGGATGTTGACAAGGGATTGAATAGACCAACTTTGACAGAACTTGCCGGTTCCATTGAAGATGTGCCGGGAGTGGATGCAGTTAAAATAACTGTTACCGAGATGGATATGGAAACAATGGGAACAAGTATTACTGTTGAGGGAATAAACATAAATTATAATTATCTTATAAAGGTAATAGAGGATATGGGTTGCGCAATACATTCCATTGATGAAGTCATTACAGGAAAACACGTCATAAAATGAATAAAAAATACATATTTCCCGTAAGCATAGGCCTTTCTGATGGTATTATAACAGCATTAATACTTGCGTCCGGGGGAATTATAGGAAAAAGTACTATAGATTTATTTGAGGCTTTCAAGATTTCATTCGGATCCGCGTTTGCTGGGGCTTTCAGCTACTTCATAGCTCAGTACGCCGGACTGAACGAAGAACTCCACAGGACAGCACTGCAACTGAACCTTAAATCTACGAATTATCTACTGAAGGGCCATCTGGGCATAGAAATATTTGTCGAATCCCTGCTGGGTGCCTTTATAGCAGCCTTTTTCGGTTTTCTGGGTGCACTGATTCCGCTGTCTTCATCGTTGATTATTAAGAACAACATTGAACTTCCACTACTCCTTTCATATGCCTCTCTTGCTGTTCTAGGATTATTCATTAGCAAAACTACTGCCGGCAGGGCCAGATTCTGGATATTAGTTATGGTTACAGTTGGGATAATAGTAACCATAGCCGGATACGAGTTAAAATTAATAGTATAAAACTCATCAATCATATAATTTTCGTTGGGCAAAGGTTAAATATTTATCTTAAATTTAGCTAATTAATATTCTGGGGGAGCTTTTTGGCTGAGAGGATAGGGATCGACCCCA
>NZ_KI542823.1:3269-5003 GCF_000496155.1 Ferroplasma sp. Type II | reverse complement strand
ATATGAACCGGACTGCATATGGTGGCCGCTCATTATCGAATAGTTGAAATACACAGCACTGTCTCTGTCAACAACTGTAGAGTTTAGGTACAGATTCAGTTTAAAAGGTGTAGTTACATGTATTGTTGGGCCTATTCCATAGTAGAAAACGGGCGCAACTAGTATTCCATTGTCAGAATGAAATACATTGCTGCTCATTGTAAATGCCGGTGAGGAGAAATTCCTAAATTCCCATAGTATTAGGCACTATGACCCCTATTTTCTCAAACAGTTTCTTCTGATCCTTTGTCAGTTCCTGTATCACAATCTCTTTCTCGAATACCTTGCATTTCAAATTCCTCAATATGTCAAGGGACATTTCAACAGATCCAATTTCCTTCTGTACTTCCATGTATACTATCAGTGAGAGGAATATTATGAACAGGTATCCCCTCAGGGTTTCTTCACTGTGAACCCTGAGCGGCAGGAGTGAAAGGTCATCCTTTGAGTATGAATATGCCTTCTCCACAAACTGCCTGGTATAATACAGCGGTATCAGTTCATCCCTTTCAATGGGCTGTGAACTCATGAGTACCATAAAGCCCTTCCTCTTCACTGAGAACGGATCATAATCGTCCATGTGCTTCAGCATATATCTCCTTAATTCCCTGCCCCTCCTCTCTGGATCCAGGACAAGATGTGTGAATACAGTATTTCCGGCAAATTCTGCCTGGGAGGATGAGATGAACATGATCCTGTTTCCATACTTCACTGCATTCTTAGGGATATCCATACCTGCTGCGGATTCTATCAGGCCATGATATATGGATCTGTTTGCAGGAACCCTCATGAGAAAATCTATCTTACTGGTGAACATTGAACTGATATTGCCCTCAGAGAAGAAACCCGCATCCATTATGCTCAGCCCTGGCCTGATCCCGAGTTTCTCCATCTCACTGTTGGTTGCAGATAGTGCTGAAACATCCATAATGCCTCCTGGAATATAGCGGAAATACAGTGGCCTGTTCCTCTTCCTGTCCATTACAAGTACAAGCTTGATCTCCTCATCAACAGTCTCTGAGGAATATCCCCACTGTGTCATGTCCAGATCGATCTGGTTGGGAAGTGCAGTTGTGTCAATGGATATTCCTTCTTCCGGCTGTTTAAGGTATGCCCTGTAGAAATCCCTCATCTTTGTTTCATTCCCAAACTTCACAAGGAATTCTGATATTCTCTGTGAGTCCATTACACCCGGTGCAAGATATCTTGCAATATTCCCCTCATACCATATTCCTGCCCTCCTCATGCCTGTCTTTCCAAGTATCCGGTACAGTATGAGGGGAAGTGCACTGTTCTTTACTGCAAAATCATAGACTTCCTTCATCCTGGATTCCATGAACCTGATCAGGAAGTATGAATCACCGAAATCAAGGATCAGTTTCTCTGGTTTTATCCTCTCCTTTCCAGGCCTGATGAATTCATTACTTTCCCTGTCAACAACCTGCCCGAGGTATTTGCTTTTCTGTGCCGGTTTTTTCTTCATCTTGTCATAGTATGATGTTACTTCATAGGCATATTCTTTGTTCCCAATCTTCTTGAATCTTATGAAAGACATAATGTGTAATTACACATTATGATTTAACCTTTACTGTTCCGTAAAATAAAGGAGAATGTGGTATCATAATGCCTAATGATTAGGGAATTTAGGAAATTCCATATATTGGTAAGGAACTGTACTGTATGTGTTCTTTCAGA